>CAZZAH010000161.1:4652-8789 GCA_964652115.1 uncultured bacterium
CTGAGCGGCGTGAGCGACGCGATCCTCACCACCGACGCCGAGTACCGCATCACCTCATGGAATCAGGCGGCCGAGCGCTTCTACCTTTGGGACGCGCACGAGGTGATCGGACGGCCGCTTCACGACGTCCTTCCCGAATGCGGTTCGTGCTCCGAGGACCTCACGGCGGAGATCGATCGAATCGGCTTTCATCGCGCGGAGGTGACGCGCCGTCGAAAGGATGGCGCGGAGCTTCGCGTCGAGAGCTCGATTTCGTTCCTGCGCGATCCGAGCGGCCAGGTCTTCGGTCACCTCATCATCGATCGCGACGTGACCGAACGGCATCGGAACGATCTCGAGCTCAGGAGCACGGTTCGAAGCACCGAGGAGGCGACCCGCGCCAAGAGCGAGTTCCTGGCGCAGGTGAGCCACGAGATCAGGACGCCGATGAACGGCATCCTCGCCATGCTCGATCTCCTACTCGAGCGCGGCCTCGATCCTCAGTCCCGCGAGTACGTGAGGGTGGCGCGCAACTCCGCGCACGGTCTCCTCGCGGTCGTAAACGATGTGCTCGACCTCTCGCGCATCGAGGCCGGGAAGCTCGAGCTGGAGGAGCTCCCCTTCGACGCGTGGTCTTTGGTCGAACAGGTGGCCGAGCAGTTCGGCGTCCTCGCGCATGGGAAGGGGCTCGAGCTCATCGTGCGCATCCATCCCGACGCCCCGCGCTGGTTGGTCGGCGACCCGACACGCGTCAGTCAGATCCTGGTCAACCTGGTCGGCAACGCGCTCAAGTTCACGACTCGCGGACTGATCACGCTCCGGCTCGACGGCCGCGACCTGCCTCATGGCCAGGCGCAGATCCGCCTCGCGGTAGAGGACACCGGAGTGGGCTTCCCGGAGTCGGTGCACGCGCAGATCTTCGAGTCGTTCACTCAGGCCGACTCCTCGATCCCGCGACTGCATGGCGGTTCAGGGCTCGGTCTCTCGATCTGCCGGCAGCTGGCGGAGAGGATGGGCGGCTCGATCGACGCGATGAGCCGCATCGACGAAGGCTCGACCTTCTGGTTCAACCTTCGCCTGGAGCGCGCGGTGCCCTCGTCCGACGGACGGAATCCGATCGCGCGAGGGGCGCGCGTGGTCTTGCTCGTGCGGAGCGCACCGCTGGGTCAAGCGTTGCGCGAGCAGCTCCAAGCCTGGGATTTGCAGACGGAGCTCGCGAGCTCGTATGAAGAGCTTCTCTCGCGGCTGGAGTCGGGCTGGGCGGATGGCGAGCCGATCGACCTCGCCATCCTGGACGAATCCGCACAGAGCGGCTCACTCCGCCCGCGGGAGGTGCCGCCCGCTACCCCGACGCTGTGGATCCAAGCCGAGACGAACGCGACCGGGACGCTTCACGCCGTGCGCCCGATCGACCGTCCATTCCTGGCGAGGCCGGTCACGCCCTCTGCTCTTCGCTCGCGGATCGAGGAGCTTCTCCCCGCGCGATCCGGTCAGCGCAAGCAGATGATGCTGCGCGACGCTTCGAAACCGCTCGCCTGAATCCTCACCCAGTAGACGCCTGACGCGACCTGCGCGCCCGCTGCGTCGCGGCCGTTCCACTCGGCCCAGTGGATACCCGCGCCGATCGATTCGTCGGCCAGCGTGCGCACCAGTCGGCCGCCCGCGTCGACCACGTCGAGCCGCACACGGGAATCACGCGGCAGCTCGTAGCGCACCATCGTTCCCGCGCGCGACGGATTCGGCGTCGGCGCGGCGAGGACGAAGCCATCCTTGCCCTCGACATTCGGCACGTCGGACTGCGTCAGCACCGTCACCGTCCCCTTCATGTCCTGGAAGAGGCAGTGCGGCTCGCAGAAGTACTGCACCGTGCCCGGAGTGGTGAAGCGGTAGATGAAGACCGGGTGAGTCGGGTCGGAGAAGGAACGGAAGAGCGGCGTCGGCGGGACCGTGCAGTTCGTGCCCTGCGTGATGGTGTGGGTCCCCATGTCCCAGTCCCACTCGACCGAGTCGCCCAACGCGACGGTGAGGTCCTTGGGGATGTATTGAAACGTGGTGACGGTGACGTGGTGCAGGGTCGCGTGCGCGGGCCCCGCGGCCAGACAGAACGCGGCGCAGACGGCGGCGAGACGAAGCGATGCTCTCATGGGAGCTTCCTCCTGGGGGTTTTGCAGTGCTCTCGTCCCGGCGGATTCGTGCGGGGAAGTCTAGCTGCCGTGCGCGGTGCGCGGCAACCTCCGCGTCCGATCGATGTCAGGTCAATTCGTCAGTCGCGCTCGCGGTAGATCGCCTTCACCCTGCTCCACGTCTCGCCACGAACAGGAGTGGGAGAGCACGAAACCAGCTCGGCACCGATCCCGAGCGATTGGGCCGAACCGAAAGCCTGAGTCACATCGTGCCAGCCGGTCGGATACCCAATGCCCGGAGCGTAGCTGGTCTGCGTACATCCTCGTTCGTTGGTGTCATCCACGGCGACATACCACCTGGCGATCTCGCCCGGCCAATTCGGCCAGTACCCGATCCACCATTGACCCGAGACACAACAATCAGGGAAAGGCACCTCTTCGCGGCTGGTCTGCGGCCAGAAGGCGATCGGGGCAGGCTCGTGCCCTGTCGCGACGCAGAGAACACTTCCCGGTATACCGCCGCCATCCTCCCACACGTATGCGTCCATGGTCGCGGGGGGCAAGTCTCCCGAGACGCGGGTCAGATCAAATACCGCCGCGCAGATTTGACCAGTGCCGGTATAGCACTCCGCGAAGGCTCCATAAGTCGGGGCTTGTACACCGCCATATTGCCAGCCGAATGCTGACTCGTAGACATCGTCGGAGTGGATCAGGACCGGACCGCATAGCTCCCGGCCTTTAACGAGGACGCCGCCCGCGTCGCCGCTCAAGGAAGGATTCGGCTTCGGAGCTTCTCCATCGTTCGCGCGTGCTGCCTTCATGCCGGTGCACATTCCGGCAATCACCAGACTTGCCGCTATCCAGCCGCGCACTGCCATGCGTTCCCTCCTCGAGGTCGCTCACAACCGACCGAGCCCAAATGACCGCTGAAAGCATACAGGACCCAGGCGGCCCTCGGGATTGCTGATCCTTGCGGCCTTCGTTGAGCCGAGCACCGCGCGATGCTACGCTGCGACGGCCGCGACGAATTCGCACCGGCATTCCACCAGGCAGAAAGGACGCACTTGGCGGACACGAACCGGTCGAGCAACGGGCGAAAGAAGGGAATCCTCGCCGCGCTGCTCGGCCTCTTCACGCGGAGCGGGGTCGCCAAGGCCTCGGCCGAGGTCGCGACCACCGGAGCCGCTTCCAGCGCGCTCTGGACCTTCCCCTCGATCATCTTCTCCTCGCTCCTCATCAGCTGGGGCGCGGAGGCGGCGCAGTTCTTCATGTCGCAGGGTGCGGCGCTCGCCATCCTCGCCTGGCTGCAGACCCTGCCGGAGTACGCGGTCGAGTTCGTGATCGCGAAGAGCGCGGCCAAGGATCCGGCGCGCACCCACTTCATGATCGCGAACCTCACCGGCTCACTCCGCTTGATCGTCGGGTTGGGTTGGCCGCTGATCTTCTTCACCGCTTTCGCCTTCGCGCGGAGGAAGGGGAAGAAGTTCAACTGCATCGAGCTCGAACCGGAGCACTCGATCGAGGTGATGTGCCTCCTTCCGGCGGTGCTCTATTGGTTCGTGATCTGGGCCAAGCGGTCGCTCACGATCTGGGACGCGGCCGTTCTCTTCGCGATCTACTTCTTCTACCTCTGGACGCTGCGGAAGCTGCCGCCGCAGAGCGAGGAGAAGATCGAGGACGCCGATCCGATCGCGCGCGCGATTCTGCGGCGTTCGCCGACGGTGAGGAACTGGATCGTTGCGCTGCTCTTCCTGGGCGGCGGAACGATTCTCTACTTCACCGCCACGCCCTTCCTCGAGAGCATGCTCGCGTTGGCGCTCTCGGCCGGAATCTCGCAGTTCGTCTTCATCCAGTGGCTCGCGCCCTTCCTCTCGGAGTTCCCGGAGAAGCTCTCCGCCTTCAACTGGGCGCGCAAGATCTCGACCGCTCCGACCGCGGTCATGAACATGGTCTCGAGCAACTTCAACCAGTGGACGGTGCTGGCCGCGACCCTGCCGATCGTCTACTCGGCCTACGGCGGCAAGGTGCAGTCGAT
>CAZZAH010000162.1:0-8689 GCA_964652115.1 uncultured bacterium
CCGGCACCGGCGGCAGATCGAACTCCACCACCTCGCCGGTGATGTGCGCGCGAAGGCGCATGAATCGGCCCTCCGGCAGCTCGAGCTTCAGGATCGGATAGGCGCGAAAGGTGGGCGGCACGCCGCTCTGCTTCACCCGAACATGCATGAGGTAGGTGCCGTCCTCGGCGCGCGTGAACTGATGCGCCACCTCGTAGACCGGCGTGTCGGCGCCGTAAATCCACTGCTCGAAGAACCAGCCGAGCGGCGCGCCGAAGTGCTCCTCCGCCACGCGCGCGAAGTCCTCGGTCGACGCGACGCGGCCCGCGTACTGGTGATAGAAGTCGCTCAGGAGATCGACGAAGGGCTGCTCGTTCCGCGCCTTCAAGTCGAGGAACATGCTCTGCAGCATGTGGAGCACCCAGGCGCTCTTTCGATAGAGGATCAGCTCCGAGTCGCCCTCGGTGCGCCTGCCCTCGGTGCGGAGTCCGAACCAGATCGGCGCCGCCTTCTGCCCTTCGCCCGCGACGTAGCGGCGGTTCTTCAGGATGTCCTTTCGCCAATCGCCGAGGATGCGGAGGAAGCTCTCGTTGTCGCCGAGCCCTTCCTGCACGTAGCGCAGGCTGGCGTATTCGGCGAAGCCTTCGGACAGCCATCGATCGTGGTAGCTCGCGGTCAAGAGCGAGGTGCCCCACCACTGATGCGCCACCTCGTGCGCGCGGAAGAGCTCGTTTCGCCGATAGCGATCGCTCAAGACGAAGGTGGTGGGATCGAGGCAGACCAATCCCGGATAGGCGATGCCGAAGTTGCGCGGCGCCTCGACCGCGACCAGATGCTTCGCCGGGCTCGGACCCCAGTAGCTCGCGAAGAGCAGCAGGCTGTTGGCGACATCGGCCGCGACCTGTCGCTCCATCGACTTTCCGACCGCGAAGCCTGAGTCGGCCAGCGCCGTGCTGAGCCCGGCGTCGGCGTGCTTGCTCCAGAGCACCGTGACCTCGGGGATGCGGGGATCGCGGATCGGCACCGACTCGAAATACCCGAGCTCGAAGTGCGCGCGACGCGCGGGGGTCGGCGATTGGAAGCGTTGTCGAAGCCCGTTCCCCTCCGCCTCGTGCTCCACCTCCTCGCCGAGCGCGGTCAGCGTGATGCCCTTGGGCGTGTGAAAGGTCAGATCGAAGTGCGTCGGCTCGAAGCCGAGCGCGGCGGGATACCAAGCTTGCAGCGCGTCGACATGGATGAGGTCGCCGACATGCTCGAGCGGATCGCCGTGATAGACGATCGAGAGCTCGGCCTCGGTCGACGCGGGAAGTCCGCCTTCGCGCTCGATCCAGACCGTCCGATCGTCGCGTTGCTTGAAGACGCGGCCGCCCGTGCCGTCGGACCAGAGGAGCGAGTCGACCTCCCAGTCCTCTCCCAGCTCGAGCGGCAGCCAGCGCCACGGGCCGTCGCTCGCCTCCAGCGTGAAGCGCGCGCGGCCCCGCAGATCGAGGTTCTGTTCCACGCGGAGATCGATGGCATAGTCGCGCGCGGAAAGGATCGAACCTTCCTCTCGATCGAGCGGGCGGCCGTCGACGTAGCGCGCGGCCGCAGCGAAGCGCGAGAGAAGCTCGCGATCGTGCGCCGACTGGATCCCGCTCCGCACGGCGCGCCAGAACGAATTCGGTTCGAAGCGCCCCGGATCGAGTTGGTAGAAGAGCGGGAGCTCGCCACCGCGATTGAGCTCGAGCAGCAGGCCGCTCGGACGCTCGGGATTGAGGAGCGTCGCCATCGTGCGCTCGTCCCAGAGCTCCGTGTCGGGGTCGCGCAGGAAGCCGAGGAAGTCGTGGAGCAGGTCGGGCGCGGCCTCCGGAAGCGGCGCCGCTTGAAAGCTCAGGCTCGCGAATTCCTCGGGCAGGCGTGCGCCATGAAAGCAGACGAGGGACGAGATCGCGCGCTCGAGCCGCGGCCTGCCGGTCATCCGCTCGAGCTGCGCGGCCTCGATCGCGATCGGCGGTGTGAGCTCCGCCGTGCCCTCACCCAAGAAGACGGCGAAGGGCGCGCTCCCCTCGATCGGTTGCGAGAGGATGAGCGTGCCGTGAGCGAGGAGGACTCGCGCTCCGTCTCGTTCCAAGAGCAGGTTCTCGACCGGCGCTTGCCGCGCGGCGTCGAGCACGCAGTGATCGAGCGCTTCGCGGACCTGCTCGTAGCCGGAGGCCGTGCTTCGCTCCGCCGCTCGAAGCGGAGCGATCGCGGCGGAAAGGGTGGCGGTGAACACGATGGCCCAGCGCGCGAGCGTTCGAACGAGGCGACTCACGATTCCTCGCGAGGACGCGGCACGGCCGCGCTGGTCGATGGGCGAAGCATGCGGCGCGCGGTCAGGACGAAGAGCAGGCCGGTCGGAATCGCCTTGCTCCCGTAGTGCAGCAAGAGGAGGCCCAAGGGCCACGAGCTCGGAGCCATCGCGCTCACTCGATCGGCGTAGAGCGCGTAGGGGGTCGGAAGCGAGAGGAGGGTGCCGAGCACCAGCGGCGCACGCGCGCTGCCGCGAAGCGCGAGCAGGAACACCACCGGGAGCAGCATGACGTAGTGGTACTCCCAGATGTCCTTGAAGACGAGGAAGAAGGCGAGCGTCCAAAGGCAGATTCCATCGGCGGTCGATTGCTCGCGGCCGGCGCGCCAGGTCACGAGCGCGGCCGAGGCGAGCACCAGGAGCGACAGGCCGAGGATGACCACGCTGAGCGCCCAGGTGTCGAGTGGTCCGATCGAAATAGGCGCGCTCGCGAGCGGACCCATCACACTCACCGCCGCGCCGCGGATCAAGCTCACCATCCCGTAGCTCCCCGCGAGAAGCTGCGGCGGCAGCGGCCGAAAGTTCAGGAGCAGGAACTGCCGCAGATCCTCCGGCCGAAAGAGATAGTAGGGGAGCGAAACCGCGACCACGCCGACCGCGGCCAAGAGCACGCGCCGCCATCGCCCTTGCCTCAGGAATGTGAGGCCGACCAACGCGGGAAAGTTCTTGAGGCCGATTGCGGTCATCCATCCCCAGAAATCGAGGCGCGCCACGCAAGCGCGGAAGCCTTGCTCCGCTCGATCGCGTCCGACCAGCGAAGGCCAGGCGGCGATCCAAAGCAGCATCCCCATGGTGAAGGAGAACTGCCCCATCCACTGCTCGAGCGCGAAGGGGAAGGAGCCGAGCGCGATCGCGGCGAGCCCCAGACGAAGCTCGCCTCGCGCCCAATGCAGCCGGCGAAGCGAGAGCAGGAAGGCGACCATCATCGCCTCGTTGATCACGATCCAGAGCCAGTAGGCGGGCCAGGGCGAAAGCACCATCGCCGCCAGGCCCGCGATGTACGCGGTGGGCGGAAGGTAGCGATAGAAGTAGTAGTAGGGGACGCGTCCTTCGTACGGCGTCGTCGCTCGCCCCGGATAGTCGTGCGAGCGATAGATGCTGCCGCCGTGGAGCAGCTGATCCCCCGCGCCGTAGATGCCGAAGAAGTCGGCCGCCTGACCGGGCGAGTAGCTCGTCTCGACGAAGAGGGGATTGAGCTCCTGGGTCCTCAGGTAGACGAGAAAGAGAAGGTGGAGGAGAACGCCGAGCACGAACGCCGCACGCGCGGCGATGGTCGCGCGCGGGAGGCTCATCGCGTCGGGTCCTTCGGCGCCGGCATCGTCGACGGCGCCGGCTTCCGTCCGACCGCGAGGAAATTCCAGCTCTCGGTCGTATCGCAGTAGATGCGGTCCATCAGCATCGCGCTCGCCTGCACGATCAGATAGAGCGGCTTGACCACGATCTGGAGCCCCCATCGATCGAAGTGGGCGAGGAAGTAACAGAAGCGCGCCGCCGCCGTCACGAAGTAGCCCGCCATCGGGCGGATCTCGACGATCTCGAAGCCGACCTTCCGGAAGAGATGCGCGAGGCCATAGCGCGTGAAGCGGAAGAAGTCGTAGGGCACCTCGTGCTCGTTCCAGATGTGGGGCGCGGTCAGAATCAGATGGCCGCCCGGCTCGAGCACGCGGATCGCCTCGCGAAGAAGCTGCTCCGGCTCCGGTACGTGCTCCAGCACCTGAAACGAAAGCGCGGTCGCGAAGGCGCCGTCACGAAAGGGGAGTGCGAGCCCGCTGCCGAAGACCTGCACATGATCGGTCGGATGAAACATGCCCGGATGATCGACACCGACGATCCGCTCGGCGTGGCCTTGGAAGAGGGGCCGAAGCGGTTGCTCTCCGCAGCCGATGTCGATCGTGCGCCCGCGCGCGAGGTGGGCCACGCTCGCGACATGCTTCCGTCCGATCCGCCAGACGAGCCAGTTCTTGCTCAGGAGCGAGAAGGGATCGCCGAGCCCCTGGTCACGGGGCCCGCGCGCACCTTCACGCGCGCTCGTGGCCTGCTTCGCGGATGGCGTCGTCGACTGCCCCGTCGCGCCGATCGACCGGCCATTCCCCTTCACTTCGCCGCCGCGTTCAGCACCTTCCTCAAGGCGGTGAAGGTGTCCTCGATGTCCTGCTCGCTCATGCGGGTCGAGAAGGGGAGGCTTAAGGTCCGCTCGCTGATGCGGTCGCTCACCGGGAGGTCGGCCCCGGTCAGCCCGAAGCGCTCGCGGTAGTAGGGATGGACGTGCACCGCGCGATAGTGGATCCCGGTGCCGATGTTCTCGCGGTGAAGCGCCATCATCACCTGGTCGCGCGTTCGGTTCAGCTTCTCCGTCTGCACCTCGACGATGAAGAGGTGATAGGCGTGCCGATCGCCCGCGCGGACCGGCGGCGGCAGATCGAGCGGCAGGTCCTTGAGCTCATCGAGGTAGCGCTGCCAGAGCAGGCGCCGCGTCTCCCAGTTCTCCTCGACCCGGGCAAGCTGATGGAGCCCAAGCGATGCCTGGAGGTCCATCATGTTGTACTTGAAGCCGGGATAGACCACCTCGTAGTGCCGATAGCCTTCGTCCGAGTAGCGCTTCCAGGCGTCCTTCGACATGCCGTGGAGTCCGGCCACCTTGATCCAGGACGCCAGTTCCTCGTCCTCGGTCGTGACCATGCCCCCTTCGCCGGTGATGACGTTCTTGGTCACGTAGAAGCTGAAGGCGGTGCAGTCGGCGATGCGGCCGACCTTCTGTCCCTGATGGATCGTTTCGATCGCGTGGGCCGCGTCCTCGAGCACCTTGATCCCGCGCGGTCGCGCCAGGGCGAGGAGCGCCGTCATGTCGGCCGGACGACCGGCGAAGTGGACCGGCACGATCACCCGCGTCTTGTCGGTGATCGCGCGCTCGACCGCTTTGATGTCGATCAGCATCGTGCCCGGCTCGCAGTCGACCAGGACCGGCGTCGCGCCGACGTGGATGACCGAGTTCGCGGTCGCGACGAAGGTCATGCTCGGCACGATCACCTCGTCGCCCGGTTTGACCCCGAGCGCGATCATCGCGAGGTGAAGGCCCGCCGTGCAGGAGGAGAGCGCCACCGCGTGCTTCGCGCCGACGTAGCGCCGGAAGTCCTCCTCGAAGCGCGCGACCTTAGGTCCGGTGCCGATCCATCCGGTCTTGAGCGTGGCCACCACCTCGTCGATCTCCGCCTGACGAAGATCCGGACTGCCGAAGACGAGGTAGCTCGAACGAACCGGTTCTCCTCCATCGATCGCGAGGCGCGTGTCCTTGTTCATGGGCTCCTTTCCGGCGATGGCTCGAGCGACGCGTGGGGGCGCGGCGCCTGACGCTACAACTTCGACCCGAGGCGCCTCAACCTTGCTCTCCGTCGCTCGAGTCTTCGCGCTCTCGTCGCCGGCCGCGCGCGCGGTCGATCCACCGGCGCAAGGGGGAGAGCCGTTCATAGACCGCGAACTCGCGCCGCACGCCGCCCAATCCCTCCTTGAACTGCTCAACCGACGCGTGGCCGCCGCTCGGTAGGAAGTCGTAGAGCCGCGCGCCGCTTTCGATCGCGTGCTGAATCGACTCGATCTGGAGGAGCACGTTCGGCCGCAGCGCGCGCGCCTCCGGCTCGAAGTAGCCGGCGAGGTAGTGCACGATGCCGTTTGCGCGGACGGTAAACGCACCGCCCAGGAGCCGGCCCTCGTGCCGCGCCACGGAGAGGCGTGCCGCGCCCTCGAGCGAGGTCAAGAGCCGTGCGTAGTAGCTCTCGGGATAGACGAAGCCGGGCCGTCCGCCCCATCGCTCGAAGGACGCGAGGTAGAGCGCGTAGACCGCGCGCACGTCGTTCGGGTCGCGCGACTCGGTGATCTCGACCCCCTTTTTGCCGAGGCGGCGGACATCGTTTCGCTTGCCGGTCGAGAGGACCTCGTTCCAGTAGGCGTCGATCGTGGCCGGCAAGGTCAGCACGTGCGTGCGCTCCGCGCGACGGTCCGCCGAGGGCAGCGCCGTTTCGATCTCGGCGAAGGGGTTCCCGGTGAGCCGGAACGCGCCGCCGAGCTTCACCGCGCTCCAGGGCAGTGCATCACGCGCGGGAACGAAGCCCCCGTAAAGAAAGGGGAACGCGCTGTGCAGCGTGGTCAGCGCGCCGCCCGCGCGACGCCAGGCGAAGAGCGGAAGGAGAAGATCGCGTCCGTTCTCGCGCAGCCAGACGCTCCGGTCTTCGAGCGCCGGAAAGACCTCGCGAAGGAAGCGCGCCCAGGCGCGGCCATGGAAGAGCGTCGCCTCCGCGTGTTGAAAGACTGCGCGATCCCACTCCGGATCCGAGAAGCGTTCGACCCGCTCGATCGTCATGCCGCGCGCCCTCCGCTCGCCACCCGGCCCAAGAGGGAACGAACGCGAGCGACATCCTCACGATTCGGGGTGAGGAGCTTGGCCGGGCTCACCCCGCTCGCCTTCCAGAAGACGAAGAGGAGGATGATCGTCTGCCACGCGTAGGCGATGGTCGATGCCCAGGCCGCACCCACGATGCCGTGTCGAGGGATCCAGAGGAGATCGAGGCCGAGGTTGAGCAGGAAGGCGCTCCCGAGCGCGATCGTCTGCGGCAACCGGCGCGCGCGACCGGAGAGATCCCCCGAGAGCAGGCGTGAAAGGCTCAAGACGACGATGCCGGGGAGCAGCACCCGAAAGGCGGGCAGCGCCGGCTCGAAGGCGCGCGTGTAGAAGAGGCGCACCAGAAAGCCGCCGAGGAACCAGAGCACGACCGCCGCGCAGAGCACGAGGACCAGCGTGAAGCGCACCGCCACCGGCGTCAGTCGATTCGCCTCCTCCTTGGTCGAGGCGGAGACGCGCGGAAAGAGCACCAGGTGGACGGAGGAGGAGATCAAGGTGAGCTTCTCCGCCAGCGCGGCCGCGATCGAGTAGTAGCCCTGCGCCTCGAGCCCGGCGATGCGCGTCACCAGGATCTGGTCGAAGCGATAGGTGAACTGCGCGAAGAAGACGCCGATGTGTCCCTTCACGCCGTAGAGGAAGCCGTCGCGGAAGAGCGGGCGAGAGGTCCACGGCCCCGCGCCCTCGCGATGCCGCAGCTCACGCGCGATCCAGAGGCCGCCGGTGAGCAGCAGCGCCGCCAGGCTCACGAGATAGGCCCAGATCGCGGCGCGCACCGCCGGATGCGGGGTGAGCAACGTCGCGAGCAGAAGCGCGAGCAGGATCAGGTTCGATCCGACCTGCAGCAGGTTGTACCGGTCGACCTTGTTCTCGCCGAGGAAGATCGAGAGGACGAACGAGCGCGCGATCAAAAGCGGCACCGCCGCGGCCGAAAGCGCCAGCACCGCGTCGAGCGGCGTTCCGCTCTCACGCCGCACGAGGGGAGCGAGCAGCAGGTAAAGCGGCGTCGCGAGCACGCCGAGCACCACTGACCAAAGCAGCGAGTTGCCCACCACCTCACGCAGCGTGCGCTTCCTTCCCGCGAGGTAGTAGGTGTGTGCCGCGTCGACCGATAGGAGGACGCTGGTGGCGAAGAGACTCGAGAGCGCGATCGCGGCGGAATACGCCCCCTGACCTTCGGCGCCGAGACGTCGAGCGATCAGGATCGAAATGGGGATGTTGACCAGCGTGACCAGGATGCGGGAGAGAAAGGTGGTCGTGCTCTGGCGGAAGAAGCTCAGAGGACTCCTCCCTGGTTCCAACGCGTCGCCCTCGGTCCTCTCGCGCGATCGGGCGCGGACGATCCCGAACGGATCGCCCGCGCGACTCGGCTACTCGTAGCTGCCGAAGCGGTAGTCGTCGATCTTGGCGTTCGACTGCAACGTCTCCATCCACGCGGTGAGCGCCTCTTGCTGGCGCTGCGAGGAAACGCGCTGCCGGTAGGACTCCTTCTGTGCTTCGAACGCGCCACGCTCGGAGTCGGTCTTCTCGAGGATCTGCGCGATGACCGCGCCGCGCGAGGTCTTGATCACCTTGGGCACGAGCCCGACGGAGGAGGCGAAGAGCGTCCCGATCAGCACCGGGTCGCGACCGACGCCGGAGATGAAGCCGACGCGCGTGACCTGCTCGGCGGTCTGGAAGACGAAGTTCGGATCGGCCTTCGAGAGCGCGTCGAGCGACTCGCCGGCCTGAGCGCGCGGAAGGAGCATCGCCGCCGCTTGCACCGCCTGCTCGGTCTTGAGCGAGTCGGCGACCATCTGGCGCGCGCGATCCTGCACCTCGGTCAGCTCCGGCACGCGGCGACCGTATCGCTTGTCGAGGCGCGCCACGATCCAGCTGTCGGGGCGCTCAAACGGCGGGCTGATCGCGCCCTCGGCATTGGCGAAGGCCCACTGCTGCAACTCGGGGAAGGAGCCGAGGCTCGAGATGAAGCCCTTGGGACGGAAGGGGCC
>CAZZAH010000163.1:0-4094 GCA_964652115.1 uncultured bacterium
GGTGGTGAAGCTGTAGGCGAAGCGGCTCTGCATCGCGTCGACTTTAAGCCGAGCACCACGCAACCTTGAAGCGTCTAACGCGCCGCGCTGAAGTTCTCCCAGATGAAGCGCGGCCTCGTCGCCTCCAGCGGCCAGACCTCCTTCATCGTCTCGGCATCGAAAATCTCGCCGTTTTTGATGACGTAACGCAGGGTCGCGCTGTTGTGGATGTCGTCGAGCGGGTTCTTCTCCATCACCAGGAGATCGGCGAGCTTGCCCACCTCGATCGAGCCGAGGTCGCGGTCGAGGCCCAGCTCCCACGCGCCGGTGGCGGTGGCGCAGCGAAGCGCGTCGCGGTTCGACATGCCGCCCTGCGTGAGCCCCCAAAGCTCCCAATGCGGGCCAAGTCCTTGAAGCTGCCCATGCGCCCCGAGCGAAACGCGCCCGCCTGCCTCGACGATCTTCTTGCAGCCTTCCGCGACCTTGATGTGATGCCAATCGCCGTCGATCGTCATGATCGGGCGGCGGATCGAGCGCGCGTCGAGCTGCCCGCGCGGGAAGAAGCGCAGGAGCTTCTCGTTCTTCCACACCTCGTCGTGCTGGTAGAACCAGTTCTCGCCCATGATGCCGCCGTAGGCGACGAGCAGGGTCGGCGTCTCGACCGTGCCGCTGCCGGCGAAGAGGCGAATGACATCGTTGTACAAGGGCGCGATCGGCAGCGCGTGCTCGTTCGAGGTGTGGCCGTCGAGCACGTGCGTACAATCGTACTCGAGGTTGCCGCCTCCTTCGGGCACGACCAGCACTGACTCCTCGCGCGCCGCCTGGATGATCATCTGCCGCGCGTCGCGCCGCGGCTGCATGTACGACTTCACGCTCCAGGCGCCGAGCTTCTTCATCCGCTTGATCGTGTCGCGCGCGTCGTCGAGCTTGTCGATCTGCACGTGGCCGTTCCCGCCCGCACCATACAGGATGTAGCCGGTCGAGAAGGTGCGCGGTCCCTTCATCACACCGGCCTCGATCATCTCGTGCTCGGTGAAGACGGCGTAGGTCGAGGCGGACGGGTCGTGGGTGGTGGTGACGCCGAAGGCTAAGTTGCACCAGTTGGGCCACTGCTGCTCGGGCAGGATATCGAGCGAGTTGTAGTGGAGGTGCGCGTGCGTGTCGATCATGCCGGGCATGAGGGTCGTGCCGGCGACGTCGATCACGCGTGCACCCTCGGGAACGCTGGTCGAGGCGCTCGGTCCGGCCGCCACGATGCGGTTGTCGCGGATCACCACCGTTCCGTCCTCGATCACCTCATCCCCCTTCATGGTGATGAGGCGCCCGCCGCGAAGCGCGACCGTGCCGCTCGGATGTGCGCGCGGCACACGCAGGTTGACCTCGATGGTGTCGGCGTGAAGGGCGATCTCGGGCGACTCGTCCTTCTTCGCGCCGTCCTTTTTCTCGTCGTCCTTCTTCTCCGCGGTCTCTTCCTTGGTCGAGTCGGCGTCGACGATCCCCTTTACCTTGCGTAGCCGATCTTCGCGGAGCTTCTCGCGCTTCTCCTCGAGGTCGCGCATCGATTTCGTCGCCTTTCGATCCCAGAGGGCCGTGATCGAATCGAGGCTCGCGCGATAGAAGTAAGGACCATAGGACCAGGTGACCGCGCGCCCGTGGTCGGCCCAGTTCATCCACTCGCCGCCGTCCATGGTGAAGCGAAGGCCGGGCAGCGCGCCATCCTCGCCGTTCACCTCGACCACCTCGTGCCCGGCGAAGGGGAGCGCGACCAGGTAGGCGTTGAAGCGCTCGCTGTACGCGGCCCACTTGCCGTCGGGCGAAGGAACGACCTCATCCGCTTCCTTGAACTTGAGGTGCTCTTGCCGATCGGTGCCGTCGGGACGCACCGACACCAGCGTGACGTGCTCCGTCGCCGGCCCCGACTCGTCCGCGTCGAGAAAGAAGATCCGATCCGATCCCGCATTCCACCAGGGACGGTGCATGCGGCGCGACGATCCGCGACTCGGGAGCGAGAGCGCGTAGTTGGCCGGCCCACCGGCTGCATCGATCCAGAGAAGATCGAAGCTAGCGTCGTCGCCGAGCTCGGCGCCGCGGAGCGCCGCGTTGTTACCACGAATGAAGACGATCTTCCGACCGTCGGGCGAGAAGGCGGGGTTCGCGTATTGCCCCGCGAGATCGGAGAGCTTCACCGATCCGCCGCCCTGGGCCGGCATCTTCCAGAGCGCGCCACCTTGCGCATCGTTCCACGAGACGTAGGCGATCCACTTTCCGTCGGGCGAATAGGTCGGCGCGTAGGCGAGACCGCCTTGGGTCGCGATCTTCCGCGGCGTTCCGTCCGGCAGAGGCATCGACCAGAGCGAACCGATGGCGGCGAACAGGAGCGACTTCCCATCCGGCGATTGCACCGGCCACGAGATCATGTGCAAGCGGAACGAATCGGAGGAGATGTCGCGCGGGAAGCGCAGCGCCTGCGTGATCTCCTGCTCCACCTTCGCGTGGAAGGGAATCGGGGTCGCGCTGCCGCTCGCGACATCGACCCGGAAGAGCTTCCCCTGCGCCCACAGCACGATCGATCGGCCGTCCGGTGTGAAAGCGAACACCGGATAGGTGCCGGTAAAGGCGAAGTTCTCCTGCATGTCCTGGTCACAGCCGTCCCAGAGCGGACGCTCGAGGCCGCTCTTCAGATCGTGGAGATAGAGGACGGTCTTCAGCCGATCGCGCCGCACGAAGGCGAGCAGCTTGCCGTCGCGGGAAAGGGTCGGACGGCCCGCACCGCCGAACCCGTCGGTCACCTGATTGAAGAGGCCGGTGACGCGATCGAAGCGATGAATCTGATAGATCCCGCCGAGCGGGTTGTTGTCGTACTTGTAACGAGAGGGCCGATTGCTGAAGTAGATGAAGCGTCCGTCGGGCGAGAAGACCGGCTCGTTCACCTCGGGCCGATCATCGGCCTTGGTGATCTGAATGCCGCTGCCGCCGCGCGTGTGCATCATCCAGAGCTCGGTGCGTCCGAGGCTCGAGTAGTCGGTCAGCCGCTTCCGTGCGATGACGTAGGCGCCGTCGGGCGACCAGGCCGGGCAGTTCATCACCTGCTGCTTCTCTTGCGTCAACGGCCGAAGCGCGCTGCCATCCGGCTTCATCTCCCAGATGTTCTCCGCGCCGCCGCGATCGCTGGTGAAGACGAGGCGCGAGCCGTCGAAGGACCAGCGCGCTCCGTATTCATACGCCGGTCCCGAGGTGATGCGTGTCGCCTCGCCGCCGCCGATCGGAAGCGTATAGATGTCACCCAGGATGTCGAGCACGAGCGCGCGGCCGTCTGGGCTTACGTCGACGCTCACCCAGGTCGCCTCGTCGGTCTCGAAGCGAAGCGTGTCGACCGGCCCGTGCGGCTCGTCGACGAACCAGTCGCTCGGCGAGTCGGGCTTCGCGTCATCGGACTTGGCCGCGGCGGTATCTCCGGCGGTGTGCCAGTGGTCGAGCAGCGCCGGATGCTCGGGGCGTGCGACCGCTTCTTCCTGCGGCATGCGTAAGGGCTCGTCCTCGAGTAGGGCGATGAGCGCCGGCCCTGAACCGAGGACCTGGGCGAAAGCGCCCATCACGAGGCAGCAGGCCAAAGCGACGACCCGCGAGCGGTGCTCGAACAACATGGAAAGCCTCCCCAAAAATGTCGCGCGACCGGATCAGCGACGGATTCTAAGGGACTAGTAGCCTGTGGCGAACCGCAGACTCAAGGCGCCCATCGGATCGGTCGAAACCCTGGGCGAAGGGAATCCCATGCCTGAAGCCCCCCGTTCCGACAACGAATCGGCACGCCTAGCCGCGCTTCGGCGGCTGCAGATCCTGGATACCCCCGAGGAAGAGGAGTTCGATCGGCTGACCGCCATGACGGCGCGGCTCTACGATGTGCCGTGCTGCGCGATCATCCTCCAGGACGCCGATCGACTCTGGTTCAAATCGCACTTCGGCGGGCCGTTCAAGGAGCTGCCGGTCGAGGGCACCTTCTCCGCGGTCACGGTGGCGTCGAACGAGGGGCTCCTCATCCCCGACACGACGTTGGACCCACGCTTCGCCTCGAGTCCCTTCGTCGCCGGCCAAAGCAGAATCCGCGCGATCATGAC
>CAZZAH010000163.1:4194-7177 GCA_964652115.1 uncultured bacterium
TCTCCGCGGCCACCGGCCTGGCGGCAGGCGGCGAGGATGCCAAGCCCGAGACGACGGTGGAATATCTCGATCAGGTCACCGCGGTCGGGGTCTCGGCAGATCCGCAGGCCGAGGCGTTGCGCGAGGCGCTCCGCTCGCTTGGCGTCCGCGCGATGAGGTCGCGAGCGATCTTGAATCGCGAGGACCAGCTCCTCGGCACCTTCGTCTGCGCCTACGACAGCCCGCGCGCTCCCGACGCGGAGGAGATCGCGTTGGTCGAGCGATTCGCGAGCCTGGCCAGCATCGCGATCGATCGAAAGCGCGAGCAGGAGGAGCTCGAGCACGCGCGCGACCAAGCGCTTCACGGCGCGCAGCTCAAATCCCAGTTCCTGGCCAACATGAGCCACGAAATCCGGACGCCGATGAACGGCGTGATCGGCATGACCGGGCTTTTGCTCGACACCGAGCTCGACGACTACCAACGCGACTGCGCCGAAACGGTGAAGCAGTCGGCCGAGTCGCTCCTCACCATCATCAACGACATCCTCGACTTCTCGAAGATCGAGGCGGGGCGTTTGGATCTGGAGATCATCGACTTCGACCCGGTCGCGTCGGTGCAGGAGGTGATCGACCTCTTGACGCCACAGGCGGCGGAGAAGGGTCTGCACCTCGAGGTCGAGATCGATCCGGGGCTGCCCCGAACGCTGCGCGGTGATCCGGGGCGGATCCGCCAGGTGCTGCTCAATCTCCTGGCGAACGCGCTCAAGTTCACCGAGCGCGGATCGGTCCGCCTCTCGGCGCGCCATGTTTCGAGCGATGCGCAGGGCGCCGTGCTTCGCTTCGAGGTCGAGGACACCGGCGTCGGCATCCCGAAGGAGGTCATGCCGAGGCTGTTCCGCTCCTTTACCCAAGCGGATGCTTCGACCACGCGGCGTTTCGGCGGCACCGGCCTCGGCCTCGCCATCTCGCGCCAGCTGGTCGAGATGATGGGGGGCCAGATCGGCGCGATCAGCGAAGGGGGCCAAGGCTCGACCTTCTGGTTCACGGTGCGGCTCCAGCGGAGCGCTCGCGTCCTCGAGGAGACGACCCAGGTTCACCTCGCGGCCGAGTCGAGCCGAGATCGTAGGCGTTGCCGCATCCTCGTGGCCGAGGACAACCCAGTGAATCAGAAGGTGACGCGAAGCCAGATCGAGCGGCTCGGCTTCCGCGTCGATGTGGTGGCGAACGGCTTCGAGGTGCTCGAGGTGCTCGGGCGAATTCGCTACGACCTCATCTTGATGGACTGCCGCATGCCGGAGATGGACGGCTTCGCCGCCACGCGCGCCATCCGTCGAGGCGAGACTCCGGGCAGCCGCATCCCGATCCTCGCGCTGACCGCCAGCACCCTGCCGACCGAGCTTCATCGTTGCGCCGATGCCGGGATGGACGACTTCCTGATCAAGCCGGCCAAGCTCGGCGACATCGAACGCGCCTTGGGCCGACACCTCAGGCGCCGCCCGGACGCCGACTGGAAGCCCTTCGCGCTCGATCGCGCGCAGAGCAGCGCCGCCGCCGGCGAGGTGGCCGACGTGACCGAACCGATCGACTGGGCGCAGATCCAGAGCGTGCTCGGGATCGAGAACCCACGCGAATCGGAGCTCGTCCGCGGTCTCTTCGAGACCTTCCTGCATGACGCGCCGACCCGCCTCGCGAAGGCCTGCGTGGCGCTCGACCTCGGACGCACCGTCGACTACGCCGCCGCGCTCCATGTTCTGAAGTCTTCCAGCTCGAACGTGGGCGCGGTCCGCTTCGCCCGGCTGGCCGCGCAGCACGAGACGTTGGCCAAGGACGGCAAGCTCGAGGAGGCGCGCAAGAGCTTCGGCGACCTCTCGCTCGAGCTCGACCATGTGAAGAAAGCGCTCCGCGACGCCTCTCGACGAGCGGCCTAGCTTGGCCCAATCGGCGGATTGCCCTATTCTCCCGCCGATGAATGCTCCATCGCGCATCGTTCTGCTCGGACCGCAGCGGTTGAAGCCGAGTCTCGGCTCCGCGGTGCGCGCGCTCGGCATCGACGGCCGCGTGGCGACCATTACCGCCGGCTGGCAAGAGCGCGAAGGCGACGACCAGGAGCTCCACTACCACCTCGACGGCCGGAGCATCAATCTGCGCCTCTACCAGCGCGCGGAAGATCTCTTCGACGCAGACCCCGAGCTCGCCAAGGCGCACCGCGCGCGCCAGGAAACGCTGCAGCGGATGCAGGACCTCTACCAGCTCCGGCTGCTCCACGCGATGCAGGCGGTCGAGGCGCTGCTTCAACGTGAGGAGTCGAGCGCGCTGCTGGACGCGGAGCGCGAAGAGGCGATGGAAGCGGTCCGCATGCTCGACCGGCGGCACCTCGATCGCGTGAACGCGGTCCATCAGGAGTTCGAGGACACCTGGCGCTTGGGCGAGCGCGATTCGGTCGCGAGCGAGCGGGCGCGCCTGGCCGAGATCCTCTGCTGGACGCCGGCGGTGGCGATCGCGGGTGGGCATGTCGCGGTGCTGCTCAATCGTCTGAGGCTGTTCGATCTCGCCGGACTGCTGCACGGTCAACCGATCATCGCGTGGTCGGCGGGTGCGATGGCGGTGACCGAGCGCGTCGTCCTCTTCCATGACGATCCGCCGCACGGGCCGGGCAACGCCGAGGTGATGGACGCGGGGCTCGGGCTCTGCAAGGACATCGTGCCGCTCCCGCATGCGTGGCGCCGCTTGCGCCTCGAGGAGAAGGGACGCGTGTCGCGCTTCGTGCGCCGCTTCTCCCCTGCGCTCTGCGTCGCATTCGCCGACGGCTCCAAGCTCGAGTGGAGCGGCTCGCGGTGGACCGGCGACGGCGCAGCACAGCGACTGGGCAACGACGGCAAGCTCGAGCCGGTCGCCGCATGATCCGTTCGACCAAACCGAAGCCCGCGGTCGAACGACCGACCGGCGCGCTCGCGATCCTCGAGCTGGTGGAAGACGAGTCGCTGAGCCGGGCCAAGGTCGACGA
>CAZZAH010000163.1:7277-8688 GCA_964652115.1 uncultured bacterium
CCGCTCAATCCGCATCGCGCGCGCGATCCGTTCGGCGCGAACTCGGTCATCTACGGCGCGGGCTACGTCGAGCCGGAGTGGGCACAGGTCGATCCCGAGGCGCGGCCCGGCACCTTCGAGGACGAGACCTTCGCGAGTAAAGCGTTCGGCGACGATCGTCGGATCACGGTCTATCTGCCGGCGCGCTTCCGGCCGACGCGGCAGTACCCACTGCTTCTGGTGCACGACGGCGGTGACTACCTTCAGTTCTCCGGGCTCAAGACGGTGCTCGACAACCTGATCTATCGCCTCGAAATCCCGGAGCTCGTCGCGGTGCTGACCTATCCCGAGGAACGCTTGCGCGAGTACGCCGATGACGAACGTCACGCGCGCTTCCTGACCGAGGAGCTGATCCCGAAGCTCGAGGCGAAGTATCCGCTTCGAGGGACGCCGGCCAGCCGCTGCCTGATGGGGGCGAGCTTCGGTGCGGTGGCGTCGCTCTCGACCGCGATCCGCTATCCGAACGCGTACGGAAGGCTGCTCCTTCAGTCGGGCTCCTTCGCCTTCACCGACATCGGCACGAGCCATCAACGCGGCCCGCTCTTCGATCCGGTGGTCGAGATGATGAACAACTATCGCGCATTCCCCAAGAAGGTGGCGGAGCGGGTCTTCGTTTCCTGCGGCATCTACGAGTCGCTGATTTACGAGAACCGCTCGATCGTTCCCGTGCTGCAAGGCACCGGGATGGAGGTCCGCTTCGTCGAGGCGCGCGACGGACACAACTGGGAGAACTGGCGGGATCGCCTGCGCGAGGGGCTTTCGTGGCTCTTCCCCGGTCCGCTTTGGATGGTCTACGAGTAAGGCTGCGCTCGCTGGCGAGAGAAATGGAGCTCTACATGGCCCACGTGACCCGCAAGATCGGACTCTCCCTCGGCGCCGACATCTGTTGGCCCATGTGCTACGAGGCGATGATGAAGCGCCTCGACCTCAAGATTCCGATCGGCGAGGACACGGTGAGCTTCGAGGTCGAGCGCCTGACGATCGAACCCTTCGATCTCCGCCAGCCGTGCAAGTACGACCTGGTGGTCGATCGGCTGACCCACTGGTATCACACCAGCCGCGAGTGGATTAAGAAGTCGGTCCTGATGGACGACCTCTATGTCTTTAACAATCCGTGGTCTGTACAAGCGATGGAGAAGCACACCAGCTACTGCGCGATGATGGCGCTCGGCCTCCCCATCCCCGACACCTGGATGATCCCGCCCAAGGAATACGACCCGAAGGATGACCTCGAGCCGACGCTCACCCGCTACGCGCGCATGTTCGACCTGGGCCAGGTGGGGGCCAAGCTCGGCTACCCGATGTACATGAAGCCGTTCGACGGCGGCGGCTGGAAGGGCGTGAGCCGGATCGACGACGAGGCGAAGCTCCG
>CAZZAH010000164.1:0-2508 GCA_964652115.1 uncultured bacterium
CTGATCGTCCGCTCGGCCGAGCCGATTCGGATCTTCACGTACGCGCCCTCGCGCGTGACGTTGGTTTCGTAGCGCTCACCGTCCTCTCCCGTGACCCCCTTGAAGCGAAGGTTGAGGCCATAGGCGTAGCCGACGGGATCGGTGTAGCTGACCGGGATCGTGCGATAGATGCCGTGACGCGGCTCGCTGAAATCGACTGCGATGCGTTCCTCGACCGCGATGGTGGCGTCGGCCTTCACATCGACGTCGACGTCGAAGCTCGCAATGGTGAAGGCGCCGAGATCGGCCCAGGCGCACCGCACGAGACACGCGAGCAGAAGCAGCGAAAGGGCCACGCGCATCAGAGCACGACGCGAGCCGAAGCCGCTCATCCCTGACCTCCGCCGAACTTCACTTCGGGCACGACCCCTTCGGCCGCGTTCTCCAGCTCGAAAAACTCTCGCTCGCGGAAGCCCGCGGCCCTCGCGATCACGAGGTCGGGGAACGACTGGACCTTCGTGTTGAGGTCGCGCACGACCGCGTTGTAGTAGCGCCGCGCGTTCTGCAGATCCGATTCGAGCGCGACGAGCGCGGCCTGAAGCTCGCGGAATCCGGCGTCGGCCTTGAGCTCGGGATACCCTTCGGCGACCGCGAGCAAGCCGCGAATGCCTCCGCCGAGCGCGCTCTCCGCGACCTTTGTTCCCGCTACGTTGCCGCTGTCGACGGAGGCGGCCTGCGTGCGAAGCGCCGTGACCTTCTCGAGCGTGCCGGCCTCGTGGCGCGCGTAGCCCTTCACCGTCTCGACCAGGTTCGCGACCAGATCATGCCGCCGCTTGAGCTGCACGTCGATGTCGGACCACGAGGCCTCGGCGCGGTTCCTGAGCGCGATCAAACCGTTGTAGTCGAAGATCGCCCACGCGATCAGCAAGAGCGCCACGACCACTATCGTTCCGAGCGCGAGCTCCAAGTTGACCTCCCTCGAGCGACCGCGTCGCTCGTGACCGCGGGAGAATAGCCGGAATGGCGCTCGACGCCGAAGCGCTTCTCAGGGAGTGAGGCGCCTAGACCGCGGTCCAGCCTCCATCGACCATCAGAATGTGTCCGGTGACGTAACTCGACGCGGCCGAGGCGAGGAAGACGGCGGCGCCGGCCATCTCCTCCGGATTGGCCGGACGGCCGAGCGGCGTGCGCGCACGGACCGAAGCGCCGGTTTCCGGATGATCGAGCGTGTGCGCGGTCATGTCGGTGCGGACGTAGCCGGGACCGATCGCGTTGACGAGGATGCCGTGCTTCGCCCACTCGACCGCGCAGGTGCGCGTGAGTTGTACGACGCCGCCCTTGGTCGCGGCGTAGGGGGCCGACATCGGATCGGCGACGACGCCGGCGAACGACGCGAGGTTGATGATGCGCCCGCCGCGGCCCGCGTCGATCCATCGCTTGGCCGTCCGGCGCATGCAGAGGAAGAGGCCCGAGAGATTCAGCGCGACCATCTGGTCCCAGGCTTCGGTGGTGTAGTCCTCGGCCGCGATGCGGGCGCTCATGCCGGCGTTGTTGATCAGCACATCGACGCCACCGAACTTGGTGGTGGTCGCGTCGAGCAGATGGTCGACGCTCGCCTCGTTCGTCACGTCGGTTTCGATCGCGATCGCTTCGATGCCCTCTTCCTTGAGCCGCTCGACCGCGTTCGCACCGCGCGCCGCGTCCAACTCCGCGATCACGACACGCGCACCGTGGGCGCCCATGCCTCGCGCGAGCGCGAAGCCGATGCCACGTCCCCCGCCGGTGATGATGACGACGCGACCGGTCAGGTCGAACAGGCTGCGAAGCGAGGCGAGTGGTTCGGGCATGGAGTCTCCTTCGGCGCCGCGCTAGGGCATCGCGGTAGCGCTACGGCATCGCGGTAGCGCTAGGGCATCGCGGAGCGCTACGGCATCGCGTAGCGCGTCGAGTAAGGCTGAACGTCGGCCTCGAGCAGCGCGATCCGCACGTTGACGATCTGGCGAAGGTGCAGGTGATCGTGCGCCACCCACGCCGCGAAGAGATCCCCCGCCGTGAGGTTGCCCGCCGAGGGGTGCGCCTTCGCGCGATTCCAGTCGGGGCTGCCGAGCCCGCGCAACCAGGCGATCGAT
This sequence comes from uncultured bacterium, assembly GCA_964652115.1. Taxonomy (GTDB): domain Bacteria; phylum Eisenbacteria; class RBG-16-71-46; order CAIMUX01; family CAIMUX01; genus JADJQY01. The sequence continues at coordinate 2,109 of CAZZAH010000164.1, forward strand.
CGCTCACGCTCGTCGCGAAACTCCTCGCGCATGCGAGCGGGATCGCGCTCGTTGTACTTCCGGTCACGCGCCCAACCTTCGGGGTCGATGCCCGGCCAGTCCTGCTCCGGATTCTCGAGGGTGAGGGCGATGCGATGCCGGAAGTCGTCGCGCTCCTCGTCGAGCAGATGGCAGAGCACCTCGAGCTGGGACCACTTGCCCGGCGCCGGCCGGCGGCGCGCCTCGTCGGGCGAGATCCCAGCGAAGAGCTCGACGATGACCTTTCCGGTGAGCTCGAGCGATGTGGTCAACGAGTCTGCGTGCATGAGCTCCTCCGTGCGGATCAGCGCCCGCGCGTGCGGCGCGTGCGCCGGCCGAATTCGGGCTCGGGCGTTTTGCTCTTCGGTTCGGGATCGCCGGG
>CAZZAH010000164.1:2608-8680 GCA_964652115.1 uncultured bacterium
GGCAGCGCCTTGTAATCGAAGTCGGGCACGCTCACGCGCTGCAACCGGCGACCGAGGATCTTCTCGATGCGCTCGAGCTCCTTCTCCTCTTCCGGCGAGACGAAGGTGAAGGCGTAACCGGTCGCCTCGGCGCGGCCCGTTCGACCGACGCGATGGATGTAGTCCTCGGGCGCGCGCGGCACATCGAAGTTCACCACGTGCCCCAAGGCCTCGACGTCGATGCCGCGCGCCACGATGTCGGTCGCGACCAGCACGCGGACCTTCCCCTTCTTGAAGCCGGCGAGCGCCGCGGTGCGCTGCGGCTGGGAACGATCGCCGTGAATCTTGTCCGCCTTGATGCCGGCCTGCACCAGGTAGCGCGCGAGTCGGTCGGCGCGATGCTTGGTGCGCGTGAAGACGAGCGCGTCGTCGATCTCGCCGCTCGCCAGGAGATGCGTCAGGAGCGACGACTTGAGCACCTGCGGCACCGGATAGATCGCTTGCGTGATGCCGACCGCGGGCCCGGCCGTTCGCTGGAGGTTGATCGTCGCGGGCTTCTTCAGCATCTCGCGGCTGAGCGTGGCGATCGGCTCCGGCATGGTCGCGCTGAAGAAGAAGGTCTGGCGTGTCGCCGGCAGATGCTTCAGCACCTTCCGGATCTCCGGCAGGAAGCCCATGTCGAGCATGCGGTCGGCCTCGTCGAGCACGAGGTACTCGAGATGCGCGAGCTTCGCGTAGCCGAAGCGGAAGTGATCGAGCAGACGCCCCGGCGTTGCGATGATGAAGTCGGCTCCGCTTCGAAACGCGTGCTCTTGCGGCCCCATCGGCGCGCCACCGTAGACCGACGCGCCGGTGATCGGCGTGTGCACGGTGAAGTCCTTGAGGTCGTCCAGAATCTGCGCCGCCAGCTCGCGCGTCGGCGTCAAGACGAGCGCGCGCGTGACGCCGCGCGGCTTGTCGATCAGGTGATGCGCGATCGGCAGGAGGAACGCGCCGGTCTTGCCGCTTCCGGTCATGGCGCAGGCGAGGAGATCACGCCCTTCGAGCGCGAGCGGAATGCCCGCTTCCTGAATCGGCGTCGGCCGAATGAAGCCGAGCTCCTTGATTCCCTTGAGCAGACTCGGATGAAGCTTGAGCGCGGTAAAAGACAAGGCGATCCTTTCGTCGAACGTGGCGAGGGCGTGCGTGCCGCGGCCGGAAGGTCCGAGCCGTCGTCATTCGCCGGATGCGCTGCACTGACTCAAGCAATGTAGAAGCCGACGCGGGGAATGCCAACGAAGAACGCGCTCGGGGCTAGGCCCTCGCCTGATGCTTCGAGCGGCGCCACGCGCCCGGCGACTCCCCCACCTCGCGCTTGAAGGCGCGAGAGAAGGCCGCTTCGCTCTCGTAACCGACGTCGAGCGAGATGTCGATCACCTTCCGACTCGTGTCGCGGAGCAGCCCCGCCGCCACCTGCATCCGCCAGCGCGTGAGGTATTGCATCGGCGGCTGCTCGATGTAGTGGACGAACCGTTCGTGAAGCGAAGAGCGGGAGAGCGCGGCCTCCTCGGCCAGCATCTCGAGCGTCCACGCCTTCCCCGGTCGCTCATGCATGAGCGCGAGCGCGCGACCGACCCCGGGATCGCGCATGCCGGCTAGCCACCCGGTTTGCGTCGACGGCAGCGCATCGATGTAACGACGCAGCACCTCGACGAAGAGCATCTCGCTCATCCGTTCGAGCACCGCCTCGCCGCCGGGGCGTCGTTCGTTGGACTCCCTGGCCACCGTGCGCAGGAAGCTCGTCACCCAGGAGTCGGCGCCAAGCGTGCTCCCCGGAACCTGCAACACGCGCGGCAGCGACGCGAGCAGCGGATTGAATGGCCTGGCGTCGAGTCCGAGAAATCCGCAGACCAGCGTCGTGCAATCCGGCTTGGCCCCACCCATGCTTCCGGCCGCTTCCGCGTCCTGCATGCTGAACGAGAAGGGAAGCTGTGGCGGCCGCGGTGTGAAGAAGAACTCCTTGTCCTCGCCTCGCCCGCGCATTCCGGGCGCGCTCGACATCACGTGCGCATCGCCCTGCGGAAAGAGAATCACGTCGCCGGCATCGAGTCGGATCGGCGTCTCCCCTTTGATCGCCGCCCAGCACGAGCCGCTCACGATGCCGTGGAATTCCATCATGTGCTCGGCGCCAGGCATGACCCCGGGAATGATCTCCGAAGCGGCGGGCGCTTCCGCCACCCAGGGCGAGATCCCGTCGATGTGATAGAAGAGCGCGCCGCGCAGGCGCACGGCGCGCAAAAGATCGCTCAGTGTGTCTGCGCTCATGATCCTCCCCCAGAAAACGCGCGCCTCGCATTGGACGCGTCGGCGCGGACGTTCGGCAAAGCCGCATGGACGCTCGGCAAAGTCTTCGTGGAAGTTTGGACGCTTGAGCAAGTGTTACCGACGCACGGTCAGGCATTCAACCGTCCGACTCGGCATTCTATCAATGCACGCGGCGATCAAGCGCCGCACCAAGCACGAACCCAGATCAAGGAGAGATGAAGATGAACCCCGGCACCCTCACGAACCCGACGAGCTGCGAAGTGACCGTGAACCACGCCAGCGTCCATCGCGCGCGATTGGCCGAGCGACAGGCGCCCGACTTCGCCGCGATCAAGGCTCGCCAACAGGCCACCTGGGCCTCCGGCGACTTCGGCCAGGTCGGCGTTCGCCTGCAGTTGGTCGGCGAGTCGCTCATCGAAGCGGTCGATCTTCGCGCCAACGACAGGGTGCTCGACGTCGCGGCCGGCAACGGCAATGCCTCGCTCGCGGCGGCGCGCCACTTCGCGTCGGTCACCTCGACCGACTACGTGCCCGAGCTGCTCGAGCAGGGACGCCGTCGCGCGGAGGCCGATCGCCTTCCGATCACCTTCAAGGTGGCCGACGCGGAGGCGCTCCCCTTCGACGACGAGTCATTCGAGGTCGCGCTCTCGACCTTCGGCGTGATGTTCGCGCCGAACCAGGAGCAGGCGGCGCGCGAGCTCCTGCGCGTGACCAAGCCCGGCGGCAAGATCGGCCTCGCCAACTGGACGCCGGACGGCTTCATCGGGCAACTGTTCCACCTGCTCAGCACCTTCGTCCCGCCGCCGGCCGGCCTGCGCTCGCCGATGGAGTGGGGATCGGAGCCGCGGCTGGTCGAGCTCTTCGGACCGCACGCGTCGGACATCAAGACCACGCGCCGGATGTACAACTTTCGCTTCCAATCGGCGGAGCACTGGATCGAGTTCTTCCGCACCTTCTACGGCCCGACGCACAAGGCCTTCGCGGCGCTCGATGAGGCGGGACAGCGGAAGCTCCACCTCGCGTTGCTCGAGTTCCTCGATCGCTGGAATCACGGCGACGCGTCGGCGCTGCGGGTTCCGAGCGAGTATCTCGAGGTGGTGGTTACGAAGTGAGCATGAGGAGAACGGCGCGGGCGGCCTCGACGTCGCCGCCTGCGCCGAGTCTCCGGATCGCGCAGCTCGCGATGCCGTCGAACTTGTCATCGCGTGATCGTCGACGTCGCCCGTCACGATCGAAGATTCAGAGCAAGGGCGTGAAGGGCGGGGCCGGTGGCGGCATTCGGCGCGAGATCGCGTCCGGCCGCCCCGCTTCCCGCGGAGGGATCTCGCGGGCGGCGCCGCGCTGCATGGGAGCAGGGCCCGTCGGCATGACGGCCGGGACGCCGCAGTCGGCGTAGCGAGGCCCGTCCTCGTAGTACGCCTTCATGATCGTTGCGTCGAAGGCGGCGCGTGCTTCCGTGCCGATCGGAAACACTAGCTCTTCATAGCTGCCGTCGGGCTTCCGACGCGAAGGCATCGCGACGTAGAGGCCACTCCTGCGGGACATCACTCTGAATCCGCGGATGACGAAGCAGAGATCGATCGTGATCGAGGCGTAGGCCTTCACCTTGGGGTGATCGCACCGGGAAACTCGAACTTCGGTGATCTTCATTCTGTTCTCGCGTGCCACCAGCAAGTCGATTCACGAGCCGACTATTACTACCAGCCTGCGGGAGCCCTGGCAATCGCTCGAGCGCGGAAGCGCGCGCACCTCTGAGCCTCGCCTCCGCTGCTCCTCGACTTAAATGGAGGCCGAGGGCCTGCTACCCTCCGCGGCATGGAAGTCAACGGTGTCATCCAGGTGATCAACCAGATGCAAGCCGACGGTGTGATCGGTCGCTATGCGATCGGCGGAGCGGTCGAGCGGCAGTTCCTTGGGCCCTCGCGATGACGTTCGACCTAGAGAAGGTGCTTGAGAGCAAGCGCGCCCTGCGTCGAAGACTGGCCGCGCTCCCGGTTCTCGAGAAGCTACGGCTGCTCGACGCGATGCGTCAGCGCCACCTCACACTCCATGGCCGTATCCCTCGGCCTACGCCCGGCGAAGAGGTGCGGGCACCCGACCCGAATGGCGCAGAACGCCCCTGAGGCGTTCGGCCGACTACTCGTACAGCTGTTTCACGCGTCCCCAGGTGGCACGCGTCACCGGCACCGGCGCGCAATCGATCACCTGTGCGCCGATCCCCATCGCGGCGGTCGGACCCCACACGATCGACGCGTTCTGCCAGCGATTGCTCGCAATCGCGAGCGTGACTTCACCTGGCCCGGCCGGCTCTCCGCTCCGCGAGCGTCCGAGAGGCCCGTTTGATTGGCAAGCTCCGTGCGCTGACGCGGAACGCGGCCGATCCGCACGCGATGTCGCGGTCGAGCAGCGCGAGAGGAAAGCACCCCGCGACGTAGTCGGCGAACTCTCGCTGCCAGTGATCGTCGTCGCCGAAGTGGATGCCGGCGCGCGCGATCTCCTTATCGCCAAGGAAGCCGACGAAGATGAGGGCCGTCGGGATGCCCATCGAGGCGAGCTTCCAGCTCATCGCGATGCGGTCCGAGAGCTGGTAGTGACGATCGCGCGAGATGGCGATTCCAGGGTGGCTTCGCGAGAGAGCGCGTGAGGCCTCCTCGATCGCCTCTCCGATTCGATCGTGATTGGCGCTCGTGTGTGGCGTGACGTCACGGTCCTTGCGGCCACGAAGCGGCTTGCCGTGGCGATCGAACTCCTGTCGGTGCGCCTTTGCCTCGATGAGCACGAGCGCGGGCGAGTTGGCCTCGGTGGCAGCGGACAGAATCAGATCCCAGTTCGGGATGTTGGCGCCGCGAGGGTGAGCGAGCCACCACCGCCGCAGGGTCTCCCTGTGAGGATCGGAGAGGAAACGGCTGCTGGGCTCGAACAGCTTCGATTCATCGGGTTCGGCCCAGGACCTAGGCATCCAGGGAGGGCTGGACAAGACGATCAGTCCCTGCGGCTCAACCCAGCTTTGAACCGTCGCCAGAAACTCCGGCGACTCCACCCAGTCGAGGACGTGCCGCCTGCTGCCGTCGAAGTCCTTCATCGTTTGGCCCCCGATGTCTCCCATCGCGGTCGAAGACTCAGAGCGAGGGCGTGGAGGGCGCCGACGGCGGCATTCGGCGCGAGATCGCATCCGGCCGCCCCGCTTCCGGAGGAGGAATCTCGCGGGCGGCGCCGCGCCGCATGGGAGCGGGGCCGATCGGCATGATGGCCGGCACGCCGGAGTCGGCGAAGCCGGGCGCGTCATCGAAGTACGCCTTCAGGATGACCGCTTCCAGCGCCGCGCGCGTTTCTCGCCAGATTGGATGTGCAAGATCCGCATAGCCACCCTCGGGCTTCCGTCGGGAGGGCATGGCGACGAAGAGCCCCTTGCTCCCGGCGACCACCTTCAGGCCACGTACGACGAAGCAGCCGTCGATCGTGATCGAGGCGTACGCCCTGAGCATGCCGTCCTCGTGCCTCGAGATTCGAACGTCGGTGATTTGCATTCTGTTCTCGCGCGCCACGCGCAAGTCGATTCACGAGCCGACCATTACTACCAGCCCCTCGGCGTCCCGGCAACGGGCATCGCCGTCTCTAGCTTCGAGAAGCCGAGCAGGTGAAACGCATCACGGTGGAGAGTCTGTCCTTCGAGGGTGCTGATCACCAAGGCCCGCGCGAACTGCTTGCCCACACGCGCCGCCTGGGTGAGGTAGAAATTGCCACCACTGCTGCGCGGCAAAGCTTCCAATCGATCGAGCTCCTGCCGAT
>CAZZAH010000165.1:0-8653 GCA_964652115.1 uncultured bacterium
GCCGCGACGCGCGCGACGTAACGCAGAACCCGCCCGCGTGAGCGCGCGCCTTCCAGCGCGTCGGCGAAGCGATCATCGAGCGCGCGCAATCGAGGCATCAGCGCGTCGGAGGAGAGGCCGAGGAGCGAAGTGTCGACGAGGCCGCGCAGCATCACGCGCCTTTCGTCGAGACAGAGCCCCGAGAGTCGGCCCAAGATCACCGCTTTTCGCGCGACATCCGCGCCGGAGAGATCGACCACCGGATCGGGCTCGGTGAATCCCGCGGCCTGCGCTTCGCGGACCGCGTCGGAGAAGCGCGCGCCCTCCTCCATTCGCGTGAGCACGAATCCGAGCGTTCCGCTCAAGCAGCCTTCCGCGCGAATGAGCCGATCGCCGGTCGCGAGCAGCATCTCGAGCGTGTCCATGATCGGGAGACCCGCGCCGACCGTCGCCTCGGCCTTGAGCAACCGGCGTTTTTCATCGACGCATGCGCGAAGCGCGACGTAGCCGGAAGACGGACCGGCGAGCGGCTTCTTGTTCGCGGTCACGACATCGGCGCCGCGAGCGATCGCCTCCAGAAACAGCGACTCGTTCCCCTCCGCGTCCGACAGGTCGACCAGGACCGGCCGCGCGAGCCGATAAGCGAAGGCGTGGTGAAGCATCTCGATCGGGCCGTCGACGAAGGGGATCGCATCCGGAAGCGGTTCGCGCGCTTCCTTCGCATGCACGGCGCGATCGATCTCCTCCGGTTTGAGGCCGGTCGCGCGAAAGAGGAAGCCGCGTCGATCGGCGATCGCCACGACGCGCGGCTCGAGTCCGAAGCGCTCGCGCATGTGCTCCGATCGCTCCGTCACCAGACGCGCGAGTGAACGACCGATGCCTCCGAGCCCAAGAAACAGCAGATCGATGCGCCGCGCCGTGTCCTCGCCGGTATCGAGGCGCTCGAGCTCGAACTCGTCATGGATCGCGCGCAACGCTTCGTCGACCTCGTCCTGCTCGACTGCCAACGACAAGTTGAGCTCGGAGGAACCTTGCGCGATCGCGAGGACGTTGACGCGCCGGCGCGCGACGGCGGCGAAGGTACGCGCGGCGATGCCGACCGAGTGCGCCATGCCGAGCCCGACCGCGGCGATCAGGCCGACACCGCGCCGCGCCGCGACTTCTTCCACGTCGCCGGTCGCGATCTCCGCGCGAAGGCCACGCTTCAGCACCTGCTCCGCGTCGACGGAACGATCTTCCGGCACGGCGAGGCAGATCGACGACTCGCTGCTCGATTGGCTGATCATGGTCACGCTGATTCCGGCCTCGGCCAGTGCGCCGAAGACGCGCGCCGCGATGCCGGGCACGCCGGCCATGCCCTTGCCTTCGACCGAGACGAGCGCCTGTCCGCGCACTGCGCTGATCGCCTTGACCGGATGCGAGCCCGGCGTGAAGCGTCCATCGACCACCGTTCCCGGCGCGTCGGGCGCGAAGCTGTTCTTGATCCAAACCGGAATGCCGCGCTTCGCCACCGGAATGATCGTGCGTTGATGCAGCACCTTCGCGCCGTAGTACGAGAGCTCGCTCGCCTCGCGATAGTTGAGCTGCGGCACGGCGCGCGCTTCGGGCACCACGCGCGGATCGGCGCTGAAGACGCCGTCGACGTCGGTCCAGATGATCACGTCCTTGGCGCCGAGGCCCGCCGCGAGGAGGGTCGCGGTGTAGTCGGAGCCTCCGCGGCTGAAGGTGGTGGTGGCGCCGTCGGGTGCATGTCCGATGAAGCCGGTGACGACCGGGAGCGTGCCCTTCGCGAGCATCGGCGCGAGCGCGACCTCGATGCCTCGTTCCGCGATTCCGGCGAGCGGGGTCGCCGCGCCGAACGCGCCATCGGTTTCCAAGAAGGTATCGGCGTCGATCGCCACCGCATCGTGACCGAGCCCTCGAAGCGCCAAGGCGAGGAGGCGCACCGAGAGCTTCTCGCCCGCGCCCGCCATGCGATCGCGCATCCGCGGCGTGATCTCGGTCACGGCGACGATGCCGCGGACCAGATCGGCGAGCTCGTCCAAGATCGCGTGAACCTCGGCTCGCACCTGCGGGGAGCCGTCGGCGCGGCCGGCGAGCGCGATGAGCTGATCAATCACCTGGTCATGGCGAGCGCCGATCTTCCGCAGCGATTCGAGCCCTGCCTCGCGATCGCCGCGCGCCGCGTGCGAGGCCGCTTGTACGAGATCATTGGTCACGCCGGCGAGAGCCGAGCCGACCACCACGAGTCGATGTTGAGCGCAGGCTTCGCTCACGAGCCGGGCCGACGCGAGGATGCGATCGGCGTCGCCCAGGCTGGTGCCTCCGAACTTCATCACCTGAATCGGGGGGAGCCTTTCCATGGGCGGCATTCTAGGGTGCATCTCCTCTGGTCGATAGCGAGGGCGGCACTGCGCCGGACTTCTCCTTCTTCGGAAACGATTCCCTTGTCCGGCATCGAGAAGTACTCTACATTGCAAAGTACTTCAAGTGGCCAGGACGGGAGAGGAGGAGAGCGATGGAGTTCATGCCCCGGTGGGCGCCGATCGTGGCGCTGGCGTTTCTCGGCGCGATCTTGGCGACGGTGCTCCTCGGCCTGGGAGGCGTCGGCGCATTCGTGCTGCGTCGACCGAAGCTCGGGCGCGCCTGCATGCTGATCGCGACCGGCGGACTGGGCGCGTACGGCGCGGTGCTGCTCGGCATGAGCGTCGCGAGCCGCGAGATCGTGCTCCGTCCCGGCGAGAGGAAGTACTTCTGCGAGCTCGACTGCCACATCGCCTACTCGGTCGAGAAGGCCGAGCGCGTGACGCGGCTCGATCGCCTCGATGCCAACGGGACCTTCTACGTCGTGACGCTGAAGGCCTGGTTCGATCCCGAGTCGACCTCGCCGCGACGACCCGCGGGCGCGCCGCTTCGTCCGAACGCGCGACAGGCGGTGATCGTCGACGCAACGGGTCATGTCTATCCGCTCTCGACCGCGGGGGAGGAGGCGCTCACGCGCGAACGCGGACCGCAGCCGAGTCTCGAGCAAGAGCTCATGCCCGGCGACTCGTACTCCACGCAGCTCGTGTTCGAGCTCCCCAACGATGCCGCGAATCCGAGGCTCTACCTGACCGATCCTTCGCCCGAGAACAGCTTCCTCTTCGGGCACGAGCAGAGCCCCGGGCACCGGAAGGTGCTCTTCGCTCTTCCCGAATCGAGCTAGTTCTCGCGTGTGAAATAAGGCGCGCGAGGGGAGCGCTTGACCTCGGAGCCGCCGGGCGAGGAATCTGTCGACCGACATGAGCTCTCGCCTTCGCTCACCAAGCCTGCTCTGGACCTTCGCCGGCGCGTTCCTTGGGGTCATCGTTCTTTCCGCGGTGCTCCAGGCGGTGCTCGTTTATCGCGTCGTGCAACCGCTCACGCGCCAGTGGATCGAACGCGACGCGCGCGAGCTGGCGCAAGAGGCGGCGCACGCGATCGTCATCGAGTTCTCGCGCGCCGACACCGCGAATGCCGGACGGCTTCTCACGGACGTCCCGCACGACACGCGCGACTTTGTCCTCGTCTACCGCGATCCGGCGGGCGATGTGCACTCCGATCGTCCGATCCCGCCCGGCCGCGCGCGGTGGTGGAGCAATCTGTTGAGCGATCCCGCGCTCGGTGATTCGCTCAGCGCCTGGCGCTGGCGAAGAGACCGTGAGCTCTCGAGCAGAAGGAACGGCCGGACCCGGGCGCGTCGAGCGTTCTCGCGCACGATCTTCGCCACCGCGAAGGTCGACCTTCCGGCGGGCCAGGTGGGCACCGTCCTCTCGTACTCGACGATCCGCGATCCGCTCGGATGGCCACCGTCGGTGCCACGGCCCGGAATGCTCTACCTGCCGGTGGCGGCCCTTCTCGCAGGAGGCGCGGGCTTCTGGGTCTTTCGCACGCTGACGAATCGCCTCCGTGTCCTTGAGGCGCACGCGGAGCGGGTCAAGGCGGGCGACCTCTCCGCGCGCGTCGCCGATCCGGGACCGGACGAGATCGGGCGCCTCGGCCGCAGCTTGAACGAGATGACCGAATCGCTCGCCGAGGCGGGCGTGCGGCTCGAGAATCTCGAAGCGCAACGCCGCCGCTTCCTCGCCGACGTCACCCACGAGCTCGCGACGCCGCTGACCTCCATCCACGGTTACGCCGAGACCCTGCTCGATCCCAGGGTGTCGATCAGTAGCGACGAACGAAGCACCTACCTCTCGCACATCCTGACCGAGGCGGAACGGATGGAGCTGCTCGTGCGCGAGCTGCTCGATCTGGCGCGCCTGGAATCGGGGCAGACCGCGCTCGAGCTGACCGAGCTCGACTGGTCGGAGCTCTGCCGCAATTCGCTTCGACGCTTCGAACCGCGCTTCCGCGAGGCGGGGCTTTCGCTCGTGTGGAAGCAAGATTCGGACAGCGCTTGGGTCCGCGCGGACGGACGTCGTCTCGAGCAGATCATGGACAACCTGCTCGCGAACGCGCTTCGTTACGTCTCGCGTGGTGGGCGCGTCGAGGTGTCGATCGAACGGCGCGACGGCCATGCCGCGCTCACGGTCGATGACGACGGCAGCGGATTCCGGTCGGAGGATCTGCCGCATCTCTTCGAACGCTTCTATCGAGCCGATGCTGCCCGCACCGAAGGGGGCGCTGGCCTCGGGCTCGCGATCGTGCGCGAGATCGTGCAGCTTCACGGCGGATCGATTCGCGCCCTCAACCTCGGTGGTGACCACGCGCCGCGCGGGGCGAGGATCGAGATCGAGCTCCCGCTCGCGGAGCCCGCGGCCACCGGAACGAATCAAGGAAGCCCATTCCGGGGCCATAGCTCTGCCACATCTCGGGCGTAGCCTCACCGACATCGATGGGGCTTCCCCATTTGAAGATCGAGGGGCAAGCATGGCGGCGCGGCCGCCTCGAAGGAGAAGCGATGCGTACTCAGATTTTCGTCCGATCGAACCGTGCCTGCCGCACATGGGGAGCACTCGTCTTCTGTTCGTTCGGCCTGCTTGGTCTGCTCGCGAGCGGCTGCGGCGGAATGGAAGACACGGCTCTCGCCTCGCCGACCACACCCGAAGCTTCGCTCAGCACGATCCCGCGCGGGTTCACCTTGGCCGACCTTCCCGGCGACTTGGCGCTTTCCGCCGAGCAGTCGAGCGCGATGGCTTCGGCGATCGATCAGTTGAACAGCGCACGCCAGGGGCGCCGTCACGCGGCGCGCGGAGAGATGCCGGCGGCCCCGCCTCCCATGGTCGAGTTCCTCGAGGCGTCGTCGCGCGTGCTCTCGCCCGATCAGTTCGAAGGCCTCGCGCGATTCCTGAATGAGCGACGACTCAGTCAGCGCGCGCAGCTCGGCGATCGCATCCGCGAGAAGGGCGCGCGCATGGGCGATCGATGGGCGGAGAAGCGCGGCGCGGTCCGGGAGCTGAGGCGTCAGGTGGAGGAAGGCACGATCTCCCTCGACGCGGCGCGCGATCGAATGAAGGAGCTCCGTCACTCGATGCGCGATCGTGCGCGCGGCATGATGACGCCCGAGCAGAGCGCGAAGCGCGAGCAGGTACGCACCGAGCGCATGGCGAATCGCATCGAGCGCCGACTCGAGTCGCTTCCCTCCGCGATGGACCGCCGGGCCGACTTCCTGGGCCGCGTCCTCGGACTCGATCCGGGGCAGACGAGCCAGGTGCATACCATCCTGTCGGAGAGCGTGGCGACGCGGCGATCGACGCTCGAGCAGCTGCGTGCCGGATCGATCGAACCCGAGGATGCCGCGTACGGCGCATGGTCGAACGAGTGCGCGATCGGCGAGAGGGTCAGGGCGATCCTCACGCCGGAGCAGCAGACTCGCTTCGACGCGCTGGAGAGCTTGCTCCCGAAGGGACTACGCATGAACGGCGGCGTGGGCCGCTAAGAGAACATCCTCTCGACTTCACGGCCCCGGACGCATCTGCGCGCCGGGGCCGTTTTCATATCCTCTCCGCCCCGCCACATTCTTGCCGCCCGTCGCTCGAGCCTTTACTGTCTCGCGGCAAGCAAGGGGGAGCAGATGTTGGACTACGGACCCTTCCGCGACGCGGAGGACGAGGAGCGCTTCCGCGCGATCGCGATCCAGGCCTTCGAGTTTTCCACCGCCAACTGGCCGATCTACGTCGAGCGAATGGGGCGCGAGAACCTTCGGGTCGTGCGTCGCGGCAGTACGGTGGTCGGCGGCCTCGGCTACTACCCGATGGGTCAATGGTTCGGCGGCAAGAGCGTCGGCACGGCGGGGATCGCCGTCGTGGCGGTGCCGCCGGAAGAGCGCGCGAGTGGGATCGCGGCCGAGCTGATGGTTCAGACCGTACGCGAACTTCGCGCGCTCGGCTTTCCGCTCTCCACGCTCTATCCGGCGACGCAGCGCCTCTATCGCAAGGTCGGGTTCGAGCAGGCCGGCAACCTCACGACCTTCGAGCTACCGGTCTCCCGCATCGGCGTGCTCGGGCGCGACCTTCCCATCGTGCCGATCTCGCTGGCGGAGCGCGCACGTCTGAAAGCGCCTGACGCGGAGCGGGCTCGCGCGTCGAATGGGCTCCTCGATCGGACCGATGCGATGTGGACCCGCCTGCTCGAGCCGGTCGGGAGCACGACCTACATCTACGGCGCGATCGGGGACGGCGAGCTCGAGGGCTACCTCGTCTTCCAGCAGAAGAAGGCGGACGGAGGCTACGACCTCGACGTGCGCGACTTCGCGGCCCCGACGCCGCGCGCGCTCCGCTCGCTCTGGACCTTCATCAACGATCATCGCTCGCTCGCACAAAAGGTGAGCTGGCACGGACCGTCCAACGATCCGCTCCACTCGGTCCTCTTCGAGCAGCGCGGAGACTTCGCGCCGATCATCTCCGAGCGTTGGATGATCCGCGTGCTCGACGTCGCGAAGGCGCTCGAGGCGCGCGGCTATCCGGTGGAGCTGGACGCTTCGATCGAGCTCGAGGTGGAGGACGATCTCCTCCCGGAGAATGCGGGGCGCTATCGCCTCGAGGTGGCGAAGGGCGACGCTCGCGTGACGGGGGGAGGAGCGGGCGACGCGCTGAAGATGCATGTCCGCGGGCTCGCACCGCTCTACTCGAGCCTCTTCACCGCCCGGCAGCTGGCGACCCTCGGTTGGGTCACGGGGAGCGAGGCGGCGTTGCGGAGAGCCGAGCAGATCTTCCACGGACCGGAGCCGTGGATGACGGAAGGATTCTAGCGGCGCGTGGCAGGTTACTCCGGCACACCACTCGCGAAGAAGCTCGGCATCAAGGCGGGCGCGCGCGTGCTGCTCCTCGGCGCGCCGACCGGCTTCATCGACACCCTCGAAGCTCTGCCCGAAGGGGTGAGCTTCACCGCGCGGGCGGGCGGAGCGATCGACGTCGCGGTGATCTTCGTCAAAACCGAGCCCGAGCTCTCGCGTCGCTTCGCGACCGCGCGGAAGGCGCTCAAGGAGGACGGCGGCCTCTGGGTCTGCTGGCCGAAGAAGAGCTCCGGCGTGGCGACGAGCCTCGACTTCAACCTCGTGCAGCCTTACGGACTCGCGCAAGGTTTGGTCGACAACAAGGTCTGCGCGGTCGACGAGGTCTGGACCGGGCTCCGCTTCGTGGTGCGACTACATGATCGCACGCGCTGAAGCACGCGCCCGCTTGACGATCGCGCGGAACCGCGCGTAGCGTGCGCCTATGCCCGACGTCCTCTTCCTCTCTCGTCTGCAGTTCGCGCTGACCATCGGCTTTCACTATCTTTTTCCGCCACTCACCATCGGCCTCGGCGTCCTGCTGGTGATGATGGAGGCGACCTACCTCCGCACGCGGAACCCGATCTACGAATCGATGGCGCGTTTCTGGACGAAGATCTTCGCGGTCAACTTCGCGATGGGGGTCGCGACCGGCATCGTGATGGAGTTTCAGTTCGGCACCAACTGGGCGAGCTACTCGCGCTTCGTCGGCGATGTTTTCGGCTCGGCCTTGGCGGCGGAGGGGATCTTCGCCTTCTTCCTCGAGTCGGGCTTCCTCGCGGTGCTCGTCTTCGGCTGGGATCGCGTGTCGGCGCGCATGCACTTCTTCTCGACCTTGATGGTGGCTCTCGGCTCGATCTTCTCCTCGATCTGGATCACGATCGCGAACTCGTGGCAGCAGACGCCGGCCGGCTTCCATCTGGTGGGCGAGGGGCTCGCGCGGCGCGCGGAGATCACCGACTTCTGGGCGATGGTCTTCAGCCCGTCGAGCATGCCGCGCCTGCTTCACGTCTGGGTCGCGGCCTTCTCACTCGGCGCCTTCTTCGTCATGAGCATCTCCGCCTGGTATCTCCTGCGGGCGAAGCACCTCGATTTCGCGCGGCGAAGCTTCGACGTCGCGCTCGCGCTCGGCCTCATCGCCGCGTTGGCGGCGCCGCTCACCGGCGACATTCAAGGGAAGGTCGTGGCGAAGCATCAGCCGGCCAAGCTCGCGGCGTTCGAAGGGCACTTCGAGACCGGCACCGGCCCGTCATCGCTCTACCTCTTCGGCGTGCCCGACGTGGAGGCACAGCGCGTGCGCTACGGGATCTCGGTGCCCTATCTCCTGAGCTTCCTTGCCTACGGCGACTTCTCGACGCCGGTCACCGGGCTCAACGAGTTTCCGCGCGAGGATTGGCCGCCGGTCGGCATCTCCTTCTTCAGCTTTCACGTGATGGTGATGCT
>CAZZAH010000166.1:0-8619 GCA_964652115.1 uncultured bacterium
CGCGGCGGCGTCTTCAAGGTCTGGGCGAACGAGCAGCTCCTCTGGGACAAGCACGCGATGGGCGATCAGTTTCCCGCCGAATCGATGATCGTGGAGAAGGTCGAGAAGCTGAACGCGGCCTGAGGCTCTAAGCCGGCGTGCTCACGATGAAGAGGCGCACGGGCGTCGACCCCGGATTGGACGCGCGATGCCGCGTTCCCGCCTCGATGTGGAAGCCCTCGCCCGCGCCGTAGTCCTCATCTGTCCCCGCCTCGTACTCCATTCGCAGCGTCCCCTCGAAGACGTAGCCGCTGTGTCCGCGCTCGCACCAATTCGGGTCGGCGAAGCCGGGCGCGAATTCGAGCAGGATCACCGGCGCCGAAGGATCGCCCTTCTTGCGCTCGAGCGGATGCCCGCCCGCCTGCCACGGAAGCGATGGAAAGACGATGCGGCGATGCGTCATGGCGATCCGGCCTAGGCGAGGATCGACGACGTAAGCGCCGACTCGAGCTCGGCCATGGTGTCGGCGAGCGCGTCGGGCCTCGAGTCGACCAGGAGCTCGCGCTTCGCGAAGCCCCACGACACGGCGACCACGCACACGCCCGCGTTCCGCGCGGTTTCGATGTCGATGGGCGTGTCGCCCACGAGCACGACCTTCGATCGTGCGGACGCGTTCGCCGCGGATTCGCTCGAGGGAACGCTCAGCTGCTCGAGCGCCGCGAAGAGCGGGGCCGGATCCGGCTTACGTCGCGGGGTCGTGTCGCCACCCACCAGCGCCTCGAAGCAGCGCGCAAGGCCGAGCGCGTCGAGGAGATTGCGCGAGAAGCCGGCCGGCTTGTTCGTCACGACCCCCATCCGCTCCCCGCGCTCGCGCAGTCGATCGAGCACGGGCAGGATCCCGGCGAATGGCCGCGTCGTGTCGAGGAGGTGGAGATCGTAGTGCCGCTCGAAGACGGCAAGCACGGCGCTGATCTCCCGCTCGGAGAGATCGCCGCGGCCGCGGTCCTCGAGCGCGCGGGTGACCAGATTGCGCGCGCCGCGCCCCACGTGATGGGCGACCCGCTCGGTCGAGAGCGGCTCGAGCCCGAGCTCGGTCAGCATGCAGTTGACCGCGGTGGCGAGATCGCGCCCCGTGTCGATGAGCGTCCCGTCCAAGTCCCAGAGGATCGCGCCCCAGCGCGCTGCGTTCACCCCAGGACTTTCGGACATAGCGCGCAAGCTACGCCGTCGGCGACTCGTTCGCCTCGCTCTCCTCGCTCGGCGCCGCGGCCGCGGCCGTCTCCGCCGCCTCCGCCGCGCGCACGGCCGCGATCTGCGCCTCGTCGGGCAGGCGCTTGTGCACCGAGATCACGATCAGCTCGGTCACACCCTCGCTCCCCATCAAGCTGATGCGCTCGCCCGGCTTCTTGCCGAGGAGGCTCTGCCCGAGCGGCGCGGCGTACGAGATGACCTCGGGCGCGTAGCGATCGTCGCCCTCGCCCAAGAGCCAGACCTGCCGGCGCTCGTGTGTGGCGGCGTTCTCGAGCTCCACCTGGACGCCCGGCCCGATCTGACCCGGCGGCAGGGTGAGGTCGTCGATCAGGCGCGCTTGCTGGAGTCGCGCGGTCAAAGACGCGATCCGCTCGGCGTGCGAGGCCTGCTTCATCTTGGCCGACTCGTACTCGGCGTTCTCGCGGAGGTCGCCCAGCGCGCGCGCCTTCGCGATCGCCTGCGCGACCGTCGTCCTGAGCTCGAGGTTCAGACGCTCGAGCTCGCGCTTCAAGCGATCGAAGGTCGGCCGGGTCAAGAAGTGGCCGGAGTAATCGACGTGCTCGGCGCTTCCGATCAGGAGCTGGTTCGTCCGCTCCATTCGCTCCATGCGGACGTTCTTCACCATCTCGGCGTGGCCCGCTTGGCGAAGCATCTCGAGCACCGGATAGAGGAAGCGCTCCGACGAGCGCCACTTCCGGATCAGCATGGCGAAGCGATCGAGCATGATGTCGCTGGGCGCGCTCTTCCGCATCTGCACCGCGAGCGCACCGTCAAGATCGAGGAGACCCAAGGCCAGCTTCCGCACCTGATCGCGGCTCGTCGCCTCGACCAAGGTGGCGGCGCCGAGGGTGGCTTCCCACGGCTCGGGCGCGAGCGGCTCTTCCTTCTTCCTCACCACCGCGAGGTCGATCGCGGTCAACGCGGCGAGCGGTCGGGACGCCGGGTCCTGCATCAGCTCGCTCAGGAGCGAGCGGCCGACCTCGAGGTCACGACGCATCTTCTCGAGCGCCAGCTCACGCACGTCGACGTTGCGCGACGAAAGCGCGAAGCAGGCGGCGTCCTTCCACAGATCGACGTGACCCAGACCGACCTTGGTGATCAGCCGCTGGTCGTCCAAGTCGCTGAAGGTCGACGCCTCGATTCCTTGGCGCAGCATTTCGGTCAGCGCCTCGAGGAACGACTCGGTCACTTCCGGCTTCCAGCGATAGAGCTGCAGGTAGATCGCCATCTTGTCCTCGGCGTTGGTCCGGTCCTGCTTGGCCCAACGATCGAGGATGCCGCTGTAGGTGCGCGCGGCGCGACCGACCTCGTCCGGATGTTGCTCGAGGAAGCGACGGATCAGGTTCAGGTTCGGGCGAATGCCGCGCTTCGGCTCGATGATCGGAAGGGCGATGTCCCCTTCGTCGTCGGCGCCGACCTCGCGGATGCGATAGCTCTGGCGGAAGGCCTGGGAGAGGTCGAAGCGATCGTCCCCTTCCATCGCGTTCTTCGCCTCCTTCCACCAGGTGGTGAACTGCGAGGCGGTCATGACGCCGTCCAAGAGCACGCGCTTGACGTCCTGCGTGGTCGCTTCGGCGCCCCGTTGGCGGATTGCCAGATAGGCGATCTCGGCCGGACTCTCCTTGATCATCTTCTTGAGCGCGTCGGGCTGCTCGACCTTGAGCACGCGGAGGTCGTCCGCCTTCAAGACCTGGAGCGCGCGCCGCGCGAGGCTGACCGACATGCGGTGCCCCGGCGTGCCGACGAAGTCGACCACCACGCTATCGCCGTCGTTGAGCTTGATCTTGCCGACACCCCACGACGCATGCAGCACGTGGAAGCCGGGCGCGAGCGCGATCAAAGGCTCGAGCCCCTTCATCGCCGTTTCGATCTTGACCGCCGGGTCGAGCACGCCGCTCTTGATGAGGATGTCGGCGATGCCTTCGACTTGCGGGAAGGCCTCGGGCGCGAGCTCGGTCAGGTGCCGGCGAATCAGCGCGCCGTCGGGCGCCTCGGGCAGGATCGCCAGGAGGTGATGCCAGAGCTCCGGCACCAGGCCCGCGCGGCGGATCGCCGGGAGCGTGAGGTCGAGCGCCGGCCAGAGCTTGGCCCACTGCCCCATCGTCCCGAGCTTCTTGATCACGTTGAGCAGGCGCCGAATGATGCCCGGCTCTTCCGCGTCGACGAGTCGAAGCAGGATGTCGTCCACCTGCTGGAAGCGCTTGAGCCCGAGGAAGCCGTCGAGCGCGTCGGCCCAATAGGTGCGCGCTTCAAGGATCTGCTTCTTGCCCGCCTCGGACTCGAGCCCGGCCTCCTTCGCCGTCGCCTCGTGCCTCTGGCCCATCAGCTGGGCGAGGCGCGGCTCGTCGGGGAAGTTCTCGTAGGCCGTCTGCAGAAAGGCCGGGTCCAAGATCTCGAACCCGGCGCTTTCGATGGCCTTCGCGATCTGGAGGGCCGCTTCCGGACGTGGCGCGAGCTCGAGCGCCCGTCCGCCGAGCAAGCCCAACGCACGCCAATGGCCTTCTTGTTCAAGGCGACTGCCCAAGGGGATGAGCACCTTGTAGCCGGCGTCCCGATCGCCCTGGCGAAGGCGCGCGAAGCCGTGCAAGTAATAGCGAGCGAGATCGACTCCCGCTCCCTTGATCGCCCCCTCCGTCGCAATGACCACCGCGGGGAGAAGGAGATGTTCTTCCGCCGCGTCGAGCAATGCTTCGACGTCCGCGAAGGGATCGGTTCCCGCGGCTGGATCGAGGACTACCTGATCTATCCGGCTCTTAAGTTCCGCGCTCTCCATGTTCCCTCGCTGGATGAGGCTCGTCGACCGGCGGGATTCGCACGGACCGTGGGGACGGTCAGACGCTTGAGGCCGGGGAGACGGGCACGTGGCGTCGGCGGGGCCCTCCCTCCGTACGCACTCCTCCCCTACTCATGGGGCAGACAACATTCGGGAAATCTAGCAAAAGTGGAGGCCGGGCCGCTACACGGCATTGCGCTTCCGCTCCCTCCGGTCGGCGGCCTGTCTAAAGGAAGGCCGGGCGGAGGTCGAATCAGCTAGTGCCGAGCGTGCCTCGATCTGGGTGCGCGCGCTTCCGCGCGGTCCGGGCTCGGTACAACCGGAGGTGTTTCATGGAGGGTCTGTCGCTCGCCGGTCGCCTGGAGAAGATCTCCGAGGCCCTCGTGCTCGCCGATCTGGCCGATTATGCCGGGCTGGCCAAGCTGCACACCCAATTCGAGGAGTTCGTCCGGACCGCCTGCGACTCCGGCCTCGACCCCCGCGGGATTCAAGCGGCGCGGGTCGCGGCTCAAGCGATCGAGTCGATCGTGCTCGAGGAGAGCAAGGCGCCGGCGCAGGCCTTCGCGCAGGTCGCGCGGATCGCGGGGCAGCTCCAACAGATCGTCGGGGGCGAGGGGAGCAGCGCGTCGCTCGATCAGGCGCTGGCCTCCGCGGGCGAGCTGACGGTCGAGGGCGGAGTCGCGGACGTGGAAAGCGTTCCCGAGGCCACCCATACCACCGCGTCGATCGACGCGACCCTCGCGGCCGAAGGGGTTCAGCTCCCCGCCAACGTCGACGTCCGCATCTTCACCGAGTTCCTCGCTCGCCAGGCCGGGGTGATGGAGCAGCTCGAGCACCTCGTGCTCAAGCTCGAGCAGGGCGAATCCGCGGGCGAGCTTCCGCGCCTCCTCCACACCCTGAAGGGCGAGGCGGCGCTCTTGGGGCTGATCGACGTCGAGAGCATGTGCCACGCGGCGGAGGATTACCTCGGCCGAGTCGAGCCGAAGCAGGGCGCCGACCATCTCCTCGAGGTGAAGGACTGGCTCACGCGGCGATTCGAGTCGTACGCCGGCAAGGCCACGGCGCCGGGCGGGCTCGACGCTTTGCTCGCCCGACTCGACCAGGGCGGCTTCGAGTCGGTCCCGGCGGCGATGCCGTTGGTCGACTACTCCACCGTCGATCGCACGCTCGCCCCCGACTTCGTGAGCGAAGCGTCGGAGCACCTCGAAGCTTCGGATGGACACCTCCTCACGTTGGAGGCGACGCCTGAGTCGGCCGACGCGATCAACGCCGTCTTCCGCGCCTTTCACACCTTGAAAGGCGGCGCGGGCATGATCAGCGCCAAGGAAATCGGAGAGGTCGCACACGAAGCGGAAGGCCTGCTCGACAAGGCAAGGAAGGGCGGGCTGCGCCTGACCGGCCCGGTGATGGACGTCACCTTCGAAACCGTCGACACGCTCAAGCGAATGGTCGCGGGGCTCAAGACCTACATCAGCACGGGCCAGGTGCCGCGTCGTGAGGCCAACCACGCCAGCTTGATCAAGCGACTTCGCCAGGCGGCGAGCGGGCAAACGATCGATGCGGCGCCCACGACGGCGCGGCGCGACGGCCCCGGCGCCGATCGGGTGGTGGAGCTCCCGACCTCGCGCGTCGCCAACTCGAGTCCTGTACAAGTCAAGGAAACCGTGAAAGTCGACGCCGATCGACTCGATCGCCTGGTCGACATGATCGGCGAGCTCGTGATCGCGGAATCGATGGTCAGCCAATCGCCGGAAATCGCGGGCCTCAACTCGGTCAACTTGGCGAGGCAGCTGGGCCAGCTCGACAAGATCACGCGCGGGCTGCAGGAGATGGCGACCTCGCTGCGCATGGTCCCGCTTCGTTCGACCTTCCAGAAGATGGCGCGTCTGGTGCGCGATCTCTCCCGCAAGACCGGCAAGGAGGTCGAGTTCGTCACCAACGGCGAGGACACCGAGCTCGACAAGACGGTGGTCGACGGCATCAGCGATCCGCTGGTCCACATGGTGCGAAACGCGGTCGACCACGGCATCGAGTCCGATCCCTCCGAGCGCGCGACGCTGGGCAAATCGTCGATCGGAAGGGTGGAGCTCCGAGCCTTTCACAAGGGCGGGAACATCTTCATCCAGCTCGAGGACGATGGCCGCGGCATGGATAGGGACGCGATCCTGGCCAAGGGGCGCGAGCGCGGTCTCGTGCGTGAAGGCGAGGTCCCGAGCGAGCGCGAGATCTGGAACCTGATCTTCGCGCCGGGACTCTCGACCGCGAAGAAGCTGACGGAGGTATCGGGACGCGGCGTCGGCATGGACGTGGTGAAGAAGTCGATCGACAACCTCCGCGGCCAGGTCGAGATCAAGTCGGAGGTCGGCAAGGGAACCCTCTTCACGATCAAGCTGCCGCTCACCCTCGCGATCATCGATGGGATGGTCGTTCGAGTGGGACACGAGCGCTACATCGTGCCGACCTTGGCGGTCGTGCGGTCGCTTCGCCCGAAGCCCGAGCAGGTCTCCTCCGTCTTCAACCGCGGAGAGATGCTCAACCTGTCCGAGGGTCTCGTCCCGTTGATGCGCCTCGGGAGCCTCTTCCAGGTGCCGGGCGCCGCCGCCGATCCGTTGAAGGGCTTGGTGGTGGTGGTCGAGGACGACGGGAAACCGGTCTGCCTCCTCGTCGATGAGCTGCTGGGTCAGCAGCAGATCGTGATCAAGAACTTGGGCGAGGCGCTCGGCCGTATGCCCGGGCTCTCGGGCAGCGCGATCATGGCGGATGGTCGCGTCGGGCTGATCGTCGACGTGGGCGGGCTCGTGCGCATGGCCCAAAGCACGGAAGCGCAGCGCTCGGAAGTTCAACCGGCGGCTGCCTAGCACAACCAGTTCTGGAAGGATGGATCCCTAGATGCTTCCACGGAGATCGGGACTCAGCCTTGGGCAACGCGTGCTCTGCGGAATCGGGCTGAGCACCCTTCCGCTCCTCGCGATGCTGGTCCTCGGCAACCCAGGGTGGCGCGGCTTGAGCGAGGACTCACGTCAGCTGAGCTCGGAGCTCATCCCGGCATGGCGCTCTGCGCAGGCCTTCGAGGCCCAAGCCAACGCCGCGGTGACCGCGATGGAGCGATGCCTCGCGGAAGGGGACGCCGAGTCGTGTCGCGCGTTCAATGCGGCGCTCTCGGCGGCGGAGGCGGCGCGAACGGATCGATCGGCGGCGGCGGCATTGGCCGAGCTCTCGCGGCGGGGAAACGCCGGTTGCCAGCTCGCCTGCGAGCTCGCGCAAGCACCCGGCAGCGCGTCGACCAATCGATCGAAGCTCCAGGCCCTTTCGTTGGAGGCGAGGGCGGCGGCCGAGCGTCTGCTCGAGGAAGCGGCCGAGGGACGCGAGCGCGCGTTCGCGGCGACCTCGGACCTCGCGCAACGTCACACCGAAGAGGTGATGCAGGGCTCGAACCGCACCAACGGCGGCCTCAGCTTCGCCATCCTCTTCGGCCTCGGCTTCGCGCCGTTCTTCGCGAGTTTCCTCGGCCAACCGGTGAGGCGCATGACCGGAGCGTTGGGCGACGTGGCCGGTCGAGTGCTCTCCTTGGGCCGGCGCTTGGTCGAGAACAGCCGCACGATCGCCGACGGCGCTCTCCACCAGGCCGACGCGGTCCGCAACACGACCCGCGCGCTCGACGAGATCCGCGACTCGACCAAGGAATGCGCGCACTTTGCGAGCGAGGCCGACGCGCTCGCCGCGGAAACACGCTCGGCCGCGGAACGTGGCCACGGCGCGGTCCACCGTATGGCCGACACCATCCAGCAGATCAAGGCGTCGTCGGACGAAACGGCGAAGATCGTGCAGTCGATCGACGACCTCGCGTTCCAGACCAACCTGCTGGCGCTCAACGCGGCGATCGAGGCGGCGCGCGCCGGCGAGGCGGGCAAGGGCTTCGCCGTGGTCGCCGACGAGGTGAGAGCTCTGGCGCAGCGCTCGGCCGAGGCGGCCGGAAGCACGGCACGCTTGATCGAGGAGGCACAGCACGCCGCGGGTCAAGGCGTGGCGGTCTCCCAGGAGGTCGCGGCCTCGCTCGCCCAGATCGCCGACTCCTCGCGCCGCGTGGCCGAGATCATCGGCTCGGTGTCGGCGGCCACGCACGAGCAGGTGACCGGGATCGAGCGCCTCCATGCCTCGGTCCGCCAGATCGACGACGCCCTCCACGACCGGGCGGCCGACGCCGGTGTGGCGGCCGCGATGGGCCTCGAGTTCGCGGCCGAGGCCCGGGCGCTCCATGCCCTCGTGAACGAGCTCGAGCTACTGCTTCAAGGCGAGCGTCGGGGACGAAGTGAGATCGAGTCCGCGCCGGCCCCGGCCACGGACCCCGACTTGGGGCGCGAGAAGATTGAAATGCGACCGGACGTCGTCTCGAAGTACTGGGCATCGCCTTCGCAACAGACGATGAAGGGAACGAGTGTCGCCAAGCTGTCGCCGGGCCGAGCAAGGCCGGGCGCACGCGACGCGACTGCGTTGGGCCCACTCCCCCCTGCGGAGCGAGCTCATCGGGTCTTGCCGCTCGAGCCGGCCCTGAGGAGGGCTCCGCGCTGAGCGGGCTCGGCGCGGACCGGCGGGTTACGCATTGCGTGAAGGAGAGC
>CAZZAH010000167.1:0-3483 GCA_964652115.1 uncultured bacterium
GAGCCAAAGACAGAGGCAGAGCCAGAGACAATGCCGGGGGAATAGTCCCATTCCTCATGTCCGCACTCCTTTGCTGACGCTTCGGTCGCCACCCCCGGCTTGCGGCGAGTCTCCACGTCTGTGCGTCGTAGCCCAACCCGTTGCAGATGTTATCGACCGATCTGAATGAATGTCAACCAACAACCTAACAGTGCCTCGATGTTGCCGGTCTATTTCGCTCGTCTTCGCTCGGCTTTCTCTTCGTTTGCCTATCGTCCGGGGCCGCTAGAAGAGGAAGCGCGTGCCGACGACGTACTCCGTCGAGCTCCGCCGGCGATTCGAGCCCGTCTCGCCGTCAGGATCGAGCGAGATTCCGCGCACACCGGCGTCGAGAGAGACCAGCCCCCCTCGCGGCAAGTACCCAAAGCCAAAACTGATGCCGTTCCCCGCGTTCAACGTCTCCGGCTGGTCGACGTCTTCGTCCACGGTTTGCCTCGTGTATCCGGCGCGGAGCGCCACGGCCGGGCGCACCAGCCACTCCCCTCCGACCGTGAGCTCGAGATCACGGCTCTTGATCGAGGTATCGCTGCGTGGCACCACGAGGTCGTTCGTCCGGAACAGACCGAAGACCTCGACGCCGACGATGAGCTTCCCTTGCGCCAGTGACGTGCCGATCCCGCCACCCAGGCGAGCGATCTTATCCTTCGCGTCCTGCGCCCGTCGCGAGCCGATCCAGTTGCCCGCCTCGGTGACATCGGACTTGAAGCGATCGAAGCTGCCGTAGCCGGAAAGGCGAAGCGGACCGCTCAGCCGGTAGCTCGCGCGCCCCTCGAAGCGAACCTCGCGCTCCTTCTCGTGAAAGGTCGGGGTGCGGTTGGCGTAGCTGAATCTCCCCGGATTCGCCGGAAAGCGGTCCGACCAGCTCACCTTCACTTCTTCGGTGCCGTTTCGACTGCCGACCGCGAGGTTGACCCCCGCTTGCAGCCGACCCGGGCGGGCGAGGACGGCGGTCGCGCGGAGCTTGGTCGCCGGTCGCCGCCACTCGAACTCGTCCTGGTGGAAGCCGGCGGCGTCGCGGCTCTTGCCGGAGATGGTCACGTTCTCGAGATCGGCTTGCCCGCCGAGGTCGATGCCGGCGACGCGGAGCGCCGCGGCGAGGTTTACCAACCAAACGTCGGAGGTGTGGCGGATCGAAAAGACATCGGGCGACGCGATGTCTTCATTGTCCGTCCAGCGGGTGGCGCCGACCGCGCACCGCAAACCGCCGAAGGACTGATTGTAGTAACCGGCGATTCGAGGACCACGCATCAGGTTGTCCGCACCGAAACGGTAGTCCTGGTCCTGGCTGTCAAACTGCACCGTGGCGCCGAGCGCCTTCCCCCCCTGCCGTGAAACGATCTGGGTGAGGGCGGCGTTCTGGTTGATCACCTGGCGCTGACGGATCGGAGCGCCGCCCAGCATCGAGTTGTAGTCGAGCGCGTCGGTCCGCCGCGCGTACTGGGCCTCAATGCTCCATCCATCCTTGTCCTCCGCGAGGCCGGCCAGATTCCGCCCGAAGTCGAAGAGGTTCAGCTCGCGGTTCTCGTCCGGGACGACCAACTCGAGTCCGCCCATCGCGGTCAAGCGCGCCGAGGAGAAGGAGTCGAAAAGGGGCAGCCCGGCGAGCCGGCTCTCGTACGCGATGAACTGCGCGTGGGCCGCGGGAGCAAAGGCCAGCGCCAAGAGAAACGGGGCCGCGAGCGAACCGAGCGGCTTGTGGTGAATCATCACTGTGCACCCTCCGCGCGATTGCCCGAAGACTTCGAGCCGAAGCGCAGGATTTGCGGACCGGAGCCCCAGTGGATTCCGGCGGCATTGTCCGCGATGGAAATGGCGAAGGAGATTTCGGCGCCGGCCTCTCCCGTGAAGACGATGTCGTGCGTCGGATCACGGGTGTCTAGCTTGCGCGCGCATTCGAGCGTCCAACGATTGACCTCCGGCTCGAAGATCGCGTGGCCGTGTACGTCGGCCCGGCTGCCGGTCGGGTAGGTATACCAGTAGCCGGAGACGGCATCGCCCGGCGACCACTTCCGCGACTCGCGTCCCGCGGGCAGCACCGCCTCGTTGATCGAATCCTGGCAGGAGAAGGCGAAGATGTTGCGCGTGGGGTCCTCCCGCCACGGGTAGAAAACTTGAAGCCCGTTGTTCTTGATGCAGGCCTCGTTGAAAGCGTTGCGGCAGTTGTCGACCCTGTACGGCAGGTCATCGACATCTCGGTAGATGTACAGCGGATAGGTATGGCTGCCGGTCCAGTTCTGTCGCCAGGCCGGCGTGCCGGGATCGGGGCTCAGGCCGGTGATCGGATCGGCGCTGTAGTCTTCGAGGTAGGCCGGGATGCCGTGGATCGCAAACGACGGATTCTCCCGACGGTCGTAGAGGTCGCGTACGGGGTTGGTGCGCGTCGCGAGCCACTCCCAGACGTCCAGCCGGCCGTAGTCCACCGTGCCGAAGGCGGGCGAGCGGTCGACGTGACAAGCCGGCAGGCAGCCCTGCGTCTTGAAGGTGCCCTTGGCATCCCCCGCCGCCTCGACCTCGAACGCGATCGCGAGCCGATCCTCGTCGTTCGGCTTCCCGCGGTTGAAGTTTCTCGTCCACACCTGGTCGGTGGCCAAGAAGGCGCGATTCTCGCACCCGGCGTAGGCGCCGGTCGTGTCCGCGAAGAGGTCGGGACCGATGTAGTAGGCCGCGTCCTTCATCTCGTCGGCGGTCGCGTCGGCCCAGCGGAAGAGGAAGTAGATGTCGGTGTCGGTGTAGATGCACTTCGCCGAGACGTACGCCGGCTCCCCGGGATCGCCCGAGCCGTTCTCACGGCTGACCCGGATCTGCTGGTAGGGCAGATCGACGTCGAGCGGGCCGCCCCACTCTCGTTCCTTGACCTCCCCATTGATCTCGATCGGATTGTCGAGGAACGCCTGGTCCGACACGTAGGTCGCGGTCATGACGTTCGTCTCGAGCTCACCCGGCTTGAGCAGGTCGTCCTTCTGACAGGACGCGGCGCTCAAGGCGGACAAGCCGATCAGCGAGAGGAGCGACCAACGGCTCGTCAGCCGAGTCCGACTCCGGGGACTACCACTCGAATTCCGGGGAATACCACTCGAAATTCGGGGAATAGATGTGCGAGGGATCTCTGTCAATGGTCTGCTCCCGTCATGGGTATACGCGCGGACTGCCGGGTGCGGCCGGTTCCGCGGACGCGCGCGGAACGCGAACGCCGCTCGACTCGCACCCCTCGCGGGGACGTTCATCGGCTGGCCCGAACCATACGACACGCTTCGGCCTCGGCGCGCTGCGCGCGACCAAGGTCTGGTTCGAGAACAGAGGACGGCCTTTCGGCCGACCACCCGGACCGCCGAGCCTCCGAATCGTCAAAATGGAGAGATGTCGACTGCAGAATGACGTCGACCGACAAAGGACCGAAAGCCTCCCCCCCAACCCAGGCAGACAAGGCACGCGCCTCCTGGCGCG
>CAZZAH010000167.1:3583-8614 GCA_964652115.1 uncultured bacterium
GTGCGCGCGAACTCGTCCGCGAGCTCCTGGACGATGCGGAACTTCGCCTCGTCGGTACAGTCGACGCGGATCTCGGGACTGTTGACGTATTGCGGGAGGCTCTGACGGAGGGCGCTGACCGTCGTGCCCCATCGCGCGAGCATGGCGGCGAATCGCGCCGAGCCGTAGATCGCGTCGTCGTGTCCGAAGAAACCCTCGTTGAAGAACATGTGCCCCGACATCTCCCCGGCGAAAGGCGCGTCCTCCGCTTTCATCTTCGCCTTCGAGAGGGAGTGACCGGTCTTCCACATGATCGGTCGGCCACCATGCGCGAGGATGTCCGCCTCGACACCGCGCGAGCACTTGACGTCGAAGACGATCTTGCCGCCCGGCACCCGCTCGAGCACGTCGCGCGCGAAGAGTGCCAGCAGCTGATCGCCCCAGAGGAGCGTCCCTCCTTCGTCGACGATGCCGAGGCGATCGGCGTCGCCGTCGTAGCCGACCCCGAAGTCGGCCTTCTCCGCCAGGACCCGC
This sequence comes from uncultured bacterium, assembly GCA_964652115.1. Classification (GTDB taxonomy): domain Bacteria; phylum Eisenbacteria; class RBG-16-71-46; order CAIMUX01; family CAIMUX01; genus JADJQY01. The sequence goes on from CAZZAH010000167.1 coordinate 4,097, forward strand.
GCGGTCAGATCGACCATGTTCTCCGGCACCGTCGGATCGGGTTGATGATTGGGGAAGCGTCCGTCCGGCTCGCAGTAGAGCGGAATGACGGTATGCCCGAGCTTCTCCAGGATCGAAACCGCCATCGGACCGGCCACGCCGTTGCCGGCATCGGCCACGATCTTGAACGTCCGCGACGGACGACAGCGTTCCACCACCATCGCCTCGTAGGCATCGCGGATCGGGCGGCTCGTCTCCGTCCCCTTGCCGTGGGTGAAGTCGTTCGCGTGGATTCGACGGAGCAGATCTTGAATGCCCGCGCCGTGAATCGAGTCGGTGCCGAGCTGAAGTTTGAATCCGTTGTACTCGATCGGATTGTGCGAGCCGGTGATCATGGCGCCACCGTCGGTCTTGTAGTGGACGACCGAGAAGTAGAGCGCCGGGGTCGGCACCACGCCGACCCGAACGACGTCGCAGCCGGTCGAGCGCAATCCCTTCGACAGCCCGGCCACGAGGCGCGGCGAGGACTCGCGCACATCCTCACCCATCGCCACCGTGCGTCCGCCGGTCGCGCGGAGGGTCGATCCAAAGGCCTGGCCAAGACGCTCCGCCAGCTCATCGGTCAGGTCGGTCTCGGCGATGCCGCGGACGTCGTATTCGCGGAAAATATTCGGATTGATCACGTCGTTCCTTTCCGCGGCAGGCGGAGGTAGGCCTGGATGAAGCCGTCGAGATCGCCGTCCATCACACGCTGCACGTCTCCGGTCTCGAAGCCGGTGCGATGATCCTTCACCAGCTGGTACGGCTGAAAGACGTAGGAGCGGATCTGGCTCCCGAACGCGATCTCCATCTTGTTGTTCGTGAGGTGGCCGAGCTTCTTCTCTTCCTGATCGCGGTAGTAGGCCCAGAGCTTGGCCGAGAGGATCTTCATCGCGAGGTCGCGGTTGCGGAACTGCGAGCGCTCGGCCTGCGAGGAGACGACGATGTTGGTCGGGATATGGGTCACGCGAACCGCCGACTCGGTCTTGTTGACGTGCTGCCCGCCGGCGCCGCTCGCGCGGAAGGTGTCGACGCGGAGGTCCTCGTCCTTGATCTCGACGTCGGTCAGCTCCTCGACCTGAGGCAGGACCTGCACGCTGGCGAAGGAGGTGTGGCGTCGCTTGGCCGCGTCGTAAGGCGAGATGCGCACCAGTCGATGCACGCCGCTCTCCGCCTTCAAGTAGCCGTACGCGTAGTCGCCTTCGATTTCGATCGTGGCGTCCTTGAGCCCCGCTTCGTCCCCCGCCTGATAGTCGAGGATCGTCCCCTTCATTCCGCTCTGTTCGATCCAGCGGAGGTACATCCGAAAGAGCATCTCCGCCCAGTCCTGGCTTTCGGTGCCGCCCGCGCCCGGATGGATGGCGAGGATCGCGTTGTTGGTGTCGTACTCGCCGTCGAGGAGCGTGGTGAGCTCGAATTCGCCCAGCTCCTTCTCGAACTTCTTGGCGGTCGACTCCGCTTCGGCCAGCGCGCTGGGATCGGCCTCGCCGGCCAAGGAGATGAGGACGCCTAGGTCTTCCCAGACGCCGTGTACTTGACGCCAGCGTCCGAGCACCGCCTTCTCGCGCCGGAGGTTCTTCAGGACATCGCGCGCGGCCTGCGGCTTGTCCCAGAAGCCGGGCGCGGCCAGCTTGCTTTCGAGCTCACCGACCAGATGCTCGCGTCGAGCGACGTCAAAGGTAGCCTCTGAGGCCATCGAGACGCTCGCTGCCCGCTTCGTAGACTTTCTCCAGGTCGGTGATCATGGTTCTCCTTGCTCATTCGGAATTCAGGCGCCGCGCGCATTGGATCGCGCGACCACCTCTGCCCAGAGCTCCTCCGCCTTCGCGATCAGCGCGGCTCGGGTCCCTGAGTTCTCCACCACCCAATCGATCGCGGCCTTCAGGTCGACGGGAGCGGTTTGCATGGCCTGCGCAGCGCCGCCCGGCGCGTCCTGCGCCGCCATTCGCCGCTCCGCCTCCTCGCGCGCCATGCCGCGTCTTTCCAAGCGATCGAGCCGAGTCTCCCGCGCCGCCACCACCAGAACGATGGCGTCGGGCCGATAGCGATCCACCCAGTCGAGGAGCAACGCAGCGTCGAGGAGCACAATACCGGTGTACCCGGACGCCTTCAAGGCGGAGACCCTTGCCGTGATCCGCTCGAGGATCCAGGGATGGACCAGCCCGTTCAGATCGGCGCGCGCGCTCGGATCGCGAAAGACCTGCTCCGCGAGATAGGCACGACGGATCGCGCCGCTTGGGCCACGGGCCGCCTCGCCGAAGCGCGCGAGGAGCGCCTCGTAGACGGTCGAGCCGGGATGAAGCGCTTCGTGCCCGAGGCGATCGGCATCGAGCAGCGGAAGACCATGCTTCTCCTCGAGGATGCGGCAAAGGGTGCTCTTGCCGGCGCCGATGCCGCCGGTCACGCCGAGCACGAAGGGACTCGCTCCTGTCCCTTCCATCACCGAGGCGCCTCGATCACGGATGCGCCTCGCCCCAGTTGACGCCGCGACCGAGGTCGATCTTGAGCGGAACGAGGAGCTCGGCCGCGCCCTCCATCCCTTCGCGCAGGAGCTGCTCGATCTCGTCCAGCTCCGCGCGCGGCGCTTCAATCATCAGCTCGTCGTGCACCTGCAGAAGCATGCGGCTCTTCAAGCGACGGCGGCGGAGCTCCGCGTCGACACGCAACATGGCTCGCTTGATCAGATCGGCGGCCGAGCCTTGGATCGGCGTGTTGGCCGCGATGCGCTCGGCCTGCGCGCGCGCGCCCGGGTCTCCGCCGTCGATGCCGCGAAGCACGCGCCTTCGTCCGAACAGCGTGGTGACGAAGCCGTCGCGTCGCGCGCGCGCGAGGTTCTCCTCGAAATAGCCGCGGACCGCCGGCATCTTCGCGAAGTACTCCTCGATGAAGGCCTTCGCTTCGGCCATCGGGATCCTGAGCTCGCGCGAGAGGCGCACCGGACCCATGCCGTACATCACGCCGAAGTTGACCGTCTTGGCGCGAGCGCGAAGCTCAACGTCGACCTGTCCGGGTGGAAGGCCGAAGAGGCGCGCGGCGGTGGCGGCGTGGATGTCCTGTCCTTCGCGGAAGGCGGCGACCAGGCTCGCGTCGGCCGACAGATGCGCCAGCACGCGAAGCTCGATCTGGGAGTAGTCGGCGCAGACCAGGAGCGAGCCTTCCTCCGCGACGAAGGCGTGACGGATCTCGCGGCCTTGCGCGCTTCGAATCGGGATGTTCTGCAGATTGGGATCGATCGAGGAGAGGCGCCCGGTCGCGGCCACGGTCTGGTTGTAGGTCGTGTGCAAGCGTCCGGTATTGGGATCAACCAAGAGCGGCAGCGCGTCGACGTAGGTCCCCTTGAGCTTCGACACGCTTCGATGCTCGAGCACGAGGCGCGGCACCGGATGCAGCTCGGCCAGATCCTCCAGCACCTCGCTGTCGGTCGAGTAGCCGGTCTTGGTCTTGCGCCCCTTCTTCAGCTTGAGCTCCTCGAACAGGATCTGCGCGAGCTGCGTCGGGGACGCGATGTTGAACTCACGCCCGGCGACGCGATGGATCTCGGTCTTCAAGCGCTCGAGCTGCCCTTCCATCTGCCCCGAGAGCGCGCTGAGCCACGGCCGGTCGAGCTTGATGCCGGCCCGCTCCATTCGAAGCAGCACCGGCACGAGCGGGCACTCGAGCGTGCGCCAGACCTCGCCCACCTTCACCTTCTCGGCCAGCGTCCCGAGGATCCCGAAGAGCCTAAGCGCGGCATCGGCGTCCTCGGCCGCGTACTCGGTCGCGCGATCGACCGGCGTCTGATCCATCGTGATCTGCGTCTTGCCGGTGCCGATGAGCGACTCGATCGGGATCATGCGGTGCTGAAGATGCGCCTCGCTCAGATGGTTCAGGTTGTGCGTGCCTTCGGGATCGATGAGGTAGCTCGCGAGCATGGTGTCGCGGAGCTCGCCCGCGAGCTCGAGGCCAAGGCCGGCGAAGACGTGGAGGTCGTACTTGCAGTTCTGGCCGACGTAGACCAGGCGCTCGTTCTCGAAGAGCGGACGAAGCAGCGCGATCGTCTCCTCGAGTGGGAGGTTCGGCCCCTCACGATGTCCGAGCGGAAGGTAGACCGCCTCGCCTTCCTTATACGCGAGCGAGATGCCGACGATCTTGGCCGTCCTGGCGTCGATCGAGGTCGTTTCGGTGTCGACCGACAGCGGCTGGCCGCTGCGCTCGAAGTCATCGAGAAACCGCTTCAGCTCCGCGATGGTCACGATGGTGCGGTAAGTCGCCTGCCAGGTCTCTTCCGGCTTCAAGTCGAGCGTGTCGACCAGGCGCTTGAACTCGAGCTCGAGCAGGAGCGGCCGGAGCTCCGGCTTCGATCCGATCGGCTCGAGCAGCATCTCCTCGAGCGAGCAGGGGAGCTCGAGCTCGGTCACGATCGTCACCAGCTCGCGCGAGAGCTCGGCCGACTCGCGACCGCGGACCAGCTTTTCCCTCACCCCCTTCGGCGTCACCTCCTCCAATCGTTCGTAGAGCGCC
>CAZZAH010000168.1:0-2855 GCA_964652115.1 uncultured bacterium
GCGAGGTTCTCCGCCGCCCACTCCTGGTTGCCGGTGTGAACGAAGTCGACGAACTCGTCCCACCGCGAGTAGTCATGCGTGCAGACCGCGACCGATTCGAGCTTGAGCTCGATGATGTGGGAGAGGAGGCGCTCGCTCTTCGAGGCACGCTCCGCGAAGAGGGCCCGCACCTGCTGCGCTTGCTGGCGCTGCACCAGGAGCAGGCCTCCGACGAAGAGGCAAAGGATCGCCCCAAGCAGGAGCGTGACGCGCGTGTGAACCGCAAGCCGCATCGGAATCCGAGCTACGGGCGCGTGGGCACCGCCGCGGCCACTTGGGTCGGTAGCTCGATCCGGAACGTCGTCCCGGCGCCAACTTCACTTCGAGCGAGCAGCGTTCCTCGATGCCTGAGGACGATCAACCGCGCCGCCGCCAACGAGAGGCCGTGCCCGGTCGAGTGATGCTGCACGTTCGAGACGGCGAACTCCTCGAAGATGCGCGGCAGGAAATCCGGATCGATGCCGGTGCCATGATCGGTGATCGAGAGCAGCGCGCGTGCCTCCTCCACCGCGAGCTCGAGCTCCACCGTCTGTCCCTCTCGACTGAAGCGGATCGCGTTGTCGAGCACGGAGGAGACGACCAGCTTGAGCCGCGGCGCGTCGCCGGTCATGGCGCAGGTTTGCGGCAAACGGCACTCGAGCTTGACCTGGTGCGTGGCCGCGGTCGGCTCGGCCTTGGTCATCTCGCCTTGCACCAGCGAGACCAGATCCAGCGGCTGCATCTCGAAGCGGCACGCGCCGGTCTTGAGCGAGCTCAGGAAGGAGACACGCTCGACCAGCCGATGCAGACGCTTCGCGCCGTCATGCACCATCTGCAGAAGCTCGCGTTGCTCGTCCGAGATCTGCGGATCGTTCAAGAGCATCTCGGTCGGCGCGATCATGAAGGTGAGCGGCGTCCGCGTCTCGTGGTTCAAGAGGGCCAGGAGCTCCGACTTCAGACGATCGACTTCTTCCACCGATTTGAGGCGGAGGTAGACGCGGATCTTGGCCACCAGCTCGTCTTCATCGAACGGCTTGGTCACGTAGTCGTCCGCGCCCGCTTCGTAACCTTCGAGGCGCTCGGAAACCATCGCCTTGGCCGAGACCATGATGATCTTGGTCTGCTTCAGGTCGGGACGAATGCGCAGACGACGGCAGGTCTCGTACCCGTCGATGCCCGGCATCATGATGTCGAGCAGGATCAGATCGGGCACGAACCCCGACGCGGTGGCGAGAGCCTCCTCGCCCGACGCCGCGGTGGCCACCTCGTGCTCCTTGCTCAAGATCTTCTTCAGGATCGCGACGTTCCGAGGATTGTCGTCGACGACCAGGATGCGCGAGGCGCGATCGGAATCCATCCCAACCTCCTTGACTGCGCGAGGGGGCGCTGCGACGAGGGGAGTGCCCCGCTTGTTCGACCTAAGCCGCGCTTACCACTTCGATATCGGGGGATTCGATTGCGTCATGTAGCAAATCCGCCGTTCGAACGCCCGCGCGGCGCGGCGGAGTGCCGGCGCTAACGTCGCGGCGGCTCGATCTCGGTGCGAGGGGGGATGGCGTCAAGAACCTGGGCCGCGTGTCCGGCCACGTCGACCGAGGTCCAGCAGCGTACGACCAGACCCCCCGGATCGATCAGGTAGGTGATGCGGCGCGGAAACGCGTCGGAGGCCGCGTCGCACGCGCCATAGGCGAGGCCGATCGCGCGGTCCTGATCGGAGAGGAGGTCGAAGGGGAAGCGCTGTTCACGCGCGAAGGCGGCGTTGTCCTCGGTCGAGTCGAAGCTCACGCCGACGATGACGACCGCACGATCGCGGAACCCGGTCGCGAGGTCGCGGAAGGCGCAGCCTTCCTTCGTGCAGTTGAAGGTCCGCGCCTTCGGATAGAACCACAAGACGACGTGGGAACCGCGAAGTTGCTCCAGCTTCACCGATCGGCCGTCCTGCGCCGCCGCCGAGAAGAGCGGAGCCACGGTCCCGGGCGCGAGGGTCTTGTTCCTTTCACGACGCAAGAGGACGCGCAGCCCGCGATCGGCCGCGGTCCGGAACATGCGCCAGCCTTGATCGAGCGAGGGGAATGCCATGGATCTCCTTCGCGCGCGACAGTAGCCGCGCGCGCGAGACCTGGCAACGCGGCTCTGCCTAGGCAGCCTCGGAACGCTGCCGCGACGCTTCGAGGGCGGCGAGCGCGGCGTCCCGACCCGCGTCGACGACGAAGACGCGGTTCAAGCCGGTCAGTCGGAAGAGCTCCTCGATCCGAGTGTGCACGCCGAAGAGCCTAAGCTCGCCTCGCCCGCGAAGCGACTTGAGCGCCGCGACCACCGCGCCCAACCCGGAACTGTCCATGAACTCGATCTCGCTCAGGTCGAGCGCGACCCAGGTGCAGCTGTCGAGCTTGGGCAGGAGCGTCTGTCGGAAAGCTTCGGCGCGGTCCGCACCCAGCTCGGGCCCCTCCGGTCGAATGACCCAGCAGTCACCGTGCTGATCGCACTTCAGTGTCATGCGCGGGAGCCTCCTCTTCGTAAGCGTTCGTTCCTCGAATCCGTTTCCACTGACCCATCGACCGCGCGCGGCCCGAACTTGAAGGCGGACGCCCTTCCCCGGCGCCGTCGCCGACGTTCTCGATCGCTCCATCTCAACCGAAGCTAGAGATGGGTCAGGAAACGGCCGATTGGGCGGTTTAGACGCGTGCGAAGTCGGCGACCGATCCTGCCGGACGCGCGCGCCGGCAGAGCTTCCGCGGTTGGAACGAGCGGGGAGAATCGCGTGTCGAAATCGTCCGAGCACCTTCGCTTGCTGATCCAGAATCGTCCCGACCTATTGCACAGCCTCGAGGGAACGT
>CAZZAH010000168.1:2955-8610 GCA_964652115.1 uncultured bacterium
CACATCTCGACCACGAATCAGCTGATGGCGCTCTACAACATCGTCTATGGGACGCACGGCACCTGGGACTTGAACGAGAAGCTCCGCGTGATCGTGCAGGAAGCGGGCAAGCAGTCGGACTCGCAGTTCGCCTTCCTCGGGAAGGTGGATGGCGACGACGTGCCGCTGCAGACCTACTCGTGCAACGGCGTCGACGGTCTCGCGCTCGCGAACCGGGTGATGGACCTTGCCTCACGACAGACCATCGCGCACCTGGGCGTCGCGCCCGATTCCTTCGTGGCCGCGCCGATCCTGCTTCACGGCGAGATCTTCGGCTGGCTGGTCGTGACCGGTCGCGAGGAGCCGTACCTAGGGCGTGACCTCAAGCTGGTGCAAGCGCTGGCCGATCTCGCGGCCGGTTTCCTCCTGACCTCGCGCCTTCAAGCGAAGGTGGTCGAAACCTTCAAGCTCGGTCGCGAAATCGAGCTCGCCGCGCAGGTGCAGGAGCTTCTGATTCCACGCGAGCTGCCGCAGGTCCAGGGGATCGAGCTCTGCGCCACCTGCCATCCGGCCTCGCACGTCGGCGGCGACTTCTACGCCATGCAGACGCTGCCCGACGGTGACCTCGTCTTCGCGGTCGGCGACGTCGCGGGCAAGGGGATCCCGGCGGCGATGTTGATGGCGATGACGCGAACCGCCTTCCGTTCGCTCGCGCCGATCGAGCGCAGCCCGGGCCGCATTCTCGCTCACTTGAATGAGGTGCTGCACGAGGACCTCGAGCAGGTGGGGAAGTTCGTGACGCTGGTCGTCGGTCGCTACTCCGCGCAGAAGCGCTTGGTCACGATCGCGAACGCGGGACATTCGCCGGTGCTCTCGCTCTCCGCGCACGGAGCGTTGCCGACGCTGCTCGAGCCGGAGCTTCCCCCGATCGGCATCCTGCCGGTGATCGAGCCGCTCGAGATGCAGCTGACGCTTCGCGCCGACTCGGTTCTCGTGATCACGAGCGACGGCGTGACCGAAGCCCGGAGCGTGACCGGAGAGTTCTTCGGGATGGACCGACTGATCAACGTCTTCGCTCCCGGCACCCGGCACTCGGCCAATGAGCTCGCGCATCGTCTGCTGGCCGAGGTGGCGAGCTTCTCCGCCGGCGCGCAGCAGTCGGATGACCAGACACTTCTGATCTTGAAGGGGACGCGGTAGCCCATGTGGGATCCGGAAGAAGATCCGCCGATCCGCGAGATCGAGCTCGAGAATCGATTCGAGGCTCTGCCGGCGCTCGGCCAGGCGCTACTCGCCGCGGGGGAGCAACTCTTCGGCCCCGAGGTCGACCCGAAGGAGCTCCACGATCTTCGCCTCGCGGTGCAGGAAGCGGCGACCAATCTGATCGAGCACGGGAGCATCGCCGACGCCCTCTTCCGCGTCCGCTTCGAACGCTTCGATGATGATCTCTGGGTGCACCTCGTCTGTCGCGGCAATGCTTACGATCCGACGCTCCGCCGCCCGACCTCGCCCGATCCGCTCGAGCTGGCGGAGGGGGGCTACGGGCTCTTCCTCATGCACACCCTCTCCGACGGACTCCTCTATCAGAGCGACGGAGAATGGAACACGCTCAGCCTGAAGAAGCGCCTTTCGGCGCGGAGGGCGGCGGCATGAAGTCCAGGATCCTCGTGATCGATGATGACGGCGTGCTCCGGCGCTTGATGACGAAGCTGCTCATCGCGGGCGGCTACGACGTGACGACCGCGGCGAGCGGCGAGGAAGGTCTGAAGGTCTTCGAGGCGGGACCTCCGCCCGACGCCATCGTGCTCGATCTCTTGATGCCCGGGCTCTCGGGCTTCGAGGTGCTGGCGCGGTTGCGTCAAACGCCCGCCGGCTTCGCGGTGCCGGTTCTCGTGCTCACCGGTCAGGTCGCCCCGCAAGATCAAGAGCGCGTGATGCAGCTCGGGGCCGATCTCTTCATGACCAAACCGTTCAGCTCCTTCGAGCTTCTCGACACCATCCGCGTGGTCAGCACGATGCATCGCGCGGCGCGAAACGAAGAGCGCGCCGCGAGCTGATCGCCGCGCCGCCTGAACCGAGGAGGGAGCGCTTGGCCCCGATCGACGGACGCTCGCGTGAAGTCGAATCCGCGGTGGATCTCCGGCGCATCCTGCCCGACCCGCACGCCATTCGACTGATCCCTCGCGCCGCGGCGGTGCGCTATCTCGTCGCGCCCCTCGCGGTCGAAGGCTCCGTGCTCAAGGTCGCGCTTCGCGACACGCACGACTTAGAAGCGCTCGACTACCTCGAGATGGTGGCGCAGCGTCGCGTGGTCGCGCTGTCGGCTTCGGAGTCGGACCTCCGCGAGTTCATTCAGCGCGTCTACAGCGGGGCGGCGGGAGGCGGCGAGCTCGACGCGGTCGTCGCCGAAGCGACGCGCCTCTCGCAGGAGAAGAGCGACGGCACCGAGCTTCCGATCATTCGCTTGGTCGACCTTTTGATGGCTGAAGCGCTTCGCCAACGCGCGACCGACATCCATGTGCAGCCGGAGCAGGACGGCGTCATCGTCCGCTTTCGCGTCGACGGCATCTTGCATCAAGCGCTGACCCTGCCGAAGGAGGTGCAGCTTCCGGTCGCCACGCGGCTCAAGGTGATGGCCGAGCTCGACATCTCCGAACGCCGCCTGCCGCAGGACGGGAAGATCGATCTTTCGGTCGGAGAGCGGCGCATCGACCTGCGCGTCTCGACCCTCCCGACGGTGCATGGCGAGAACGTGGTGCTTCGCATCCTCGACCACTCGCGCGTGCTACAGGGCTTCGACGATCTCGGATTCGTCGGCTCGGACATCGCGCGCTTGCGTCTGATGGCGGAGAAATCCCACGGGATCTTCCTGGTCACGGGGCCGACCGGTTCGGGGAAGACGACTACTCTCTACGCCGCGCTTCAGTGCGTCGACACGGCAGAACGAAACGTGCTCACGCTCGAGGATCCGGTCGAGTATCGCTTCGCCGGCATCCGCCAATCCCAGATCCAGGAGAAGGCCGGTTTTACCTTCGCGGGCGGTCTTCGCTCCGCGCTTCGGCAAGACCCCGACGTGATCCTGGTGGGCGAGATCCGCGATCAGGAGACGGCGGAGATCGCGATCCGCGCCGCGCTCACCGGTCACCTCGTCCTCTCGACGCTTCACACCATGAGCGCGATCGGAACGGTGGCGCGGCTGCGCGAGATGGGGATCGAGGACTATCTCCTCGCCTCGACCTTGAGCGGCGTATTGGCGCAGCGCCTGGTCCGCCGGCTCTGCGATTGCGCGGTGACGCGCGAGGCGACGGCAGGGGAGCGACAGTTTCTCCAGGTCGGCTCAGGTGCGCTGACGCTCAAGGCGGTGCAAGGCTGCCCCGGCTGCGGGAATCAAGGCTATCGCGGGCGCTTTGCTCTCTACGAATTCTTGGAGACGACGCCCGACATGGCGCATGCCATCGGTTCGGGCGCCACGCCCAAGGTGCTCGACGAGATCGCGCGGAAGCAGGGCTATCGCACGCTGCGCGAGCAGGGGATCGACCGCGTTCGCCTCGGATGGACCACGGTCGAAGAGCTCGCGCGGGTCGCGGGGTAGCGCATGGCCACGCTCGCCTATCGCGCACGCGATGACGCGGGCCGTCTTCTCCGCGGCTTGGCCGAGGCCGATTCGCCGGCCGAGCTTCGCATTCGATTTCGTGAGCAGGGCCTTTGGCTCATCTCTGCCAAGCCGCGACTTCGCCGCGGGGTGGCGCGCGCGCGGATCGCGCGGCACGAGCTGATCGTTTTCACTTTCCATCTTCAGACCGTGGTGGCGGGCGGCATCCCGCTTCTCACCGGACTCAACGATCTGATCAACGAAACGCGCTCGGGCGCCTTTCGCGCCGTGATCGAGGAGGTGCGCAGGGAGATCGAGGGCGGGAACAGCCTCGCCGGCGCGCTCGCGAAGTTCCCTCGCGTCTTTCCGTCGTCCTACGTGCACATGATCGAAGGGGGCGAGGCGAGCGGCAGCCTCGATCGCACGCTCGAGCGGCTGGTCGGCCTGCTCGAGTGGCGCGAGGAGTTGGAAGCGCAGGTGCGCCAACTCTTGACCTACCCGGTCGTGGTCATCTTCTTCATGCTGGGCTTGATCGCGCTGATGTTGGGCTTCGTCCTGCCGCGCTTTCGCGGGGTGCTCGATAGCTTGAACGTCGAGCTCCCTTGGTCGACCCGGTTTCTTCTCGGCGCGAGCGATCTGATGCTGCATCGCTGGCCGCTGATGGTAGCGGGGCTGGTCGGGTTCGTCGCCCTCTCGGTCTTCCTCGCGAAGCTGCCGCGCACCCGCGTGTGGCTCGACGGAATCAGCCTCCGGGTGCCGGTCGTCGGATCGCTTCGGCTCTCGCTGGTCGCGAGCCAGATCGCGCACTTCCTCGGCGCCTTCGTAGAGACCGGCGTGCCGATCGGTCTTGGGTTGGAGCTGGTCGCGGGCATCGTCGACAACCGGCATGCGCGCGCTCGCATCGAGCGCGTCAGAGCGCGCGTTTTGGCGGGCGAGACGCTCACCGGCGCCTTCCGTGAAGCCCAGATCCTGCCTCCGCTGGTCCTCCGCATGATCGCGATCGGGGAGGAGACGGGCGCGCTGCCGACCTCGCTGGAGAAGGCCGCTCGCTTCTACGATCGAGAGATCCCGCGGCGGGTGAAGCAGCTCTTCGAGCTCATTTCGCCGCTTCTCACGGTGGTGCTCGGGATCGGACTTCTCTTCACCATCCTCTCGGTACTGCTGCCGATCTACAAGATGTACTCGGCCATCGGCGCGACGCCGTGATGGCGGCGCGAAAGGGAGCACGCATGCTCGCACGCGATACGGCGCGATCCTCGAACCGCGGATTCACCATGGTCGAGTTGGTCGCCGTGGTGGCGATCCTCCTTCTTCTGGCGGGCATCTCCGTGCCGGTCGGCTCGCGCCTTCTCTCCAAGGGGGCGATCCAATCGACGCGCACCGAGGAGGGCAACGTCGGAAAGGCGCTGGTCGCCTACGCGCAGGACTTTCACTACGACGGCGCGGTCACCTGGGGACGCTTCCCCGCGGAGGCCAACGTGGGCGGCGGAGCCGTGACCGGGCTCGGTACCGACCTCGAATCCGATGTCGCCGCGCAGGGATGGAACGCCGTCCTTCGCCAAGGTTGGAATGGTCCTTACATCACGGCGCAAGCGATCACGACCGACGGCGACGGCAACGGCACGACCGAAACACTGCGCACCTATCAGGTCGACGCGTGGGGCCGCTACTACCGCTACCTCAATCGGAAGAGCAACGGCGGCTTCGTCACCAGCCCGAGCGACACGCGCGTGGTGCAGCTCGTGAGCGGCGGACCCGACCGCAACTTCGCCACCGCGGGAGACAACCTTGTCTACCAAGTCTATTCCGGCCGCGCGTACTGATCGCGCGCGAGGCTTCAGCCTCATCGAGGTCATCGTCGTGATCGCGATCATGGCGGTGGTCGCGTCGATCGCCATTCCGATGGTCGACATGGGGCTCGAGCGCGAACGCGGCAACGCCACCTTGAACGAGATGGATGGCCTGAAGGACGCGCTCTTGGCCTACTTCGAAGATCACCTCGCCTTCCCGCCGGCGCTCTCCGATCTGATCGGCAGCGGCTACATCACCGCGCGCTTTCAGGACTCCGATGTGTGGACCGACGG
>CAZZAH010000169.1:0-1909 GCA_964652115.1 uncultured bacterium
GACCTCGACGCGATGATCAACGCCTGGCTGCCTTATCAGGTGCTGAGCTGCCGCCTCTGGGGCCGCTCGGCGCTCTACCAGTCGGGCGGCGCCTTCGGCTTCCGTGATCAACTGCAGGACGCGAGCGCGCTCCTTTACCTCGACCCGAGCGTCACGCGCGCGCAGATCCTGCTCCACGCCGCGCATCAGTTCGTCGAAGGGGACGTGCTTCATTGGTGGCATCCTCCGCTCTCGAAGGGAATCCGCACCCGCTTCGCCGATGACCTTCTATGGCTGCCGTACTTGACCGCGCACTACGTCGCCACCACCGGCGATCGCGCGCTGCTCGCGGAATCGGCGCGATTCCTGACCGCCCCGCACCTGGACGAAGGAGAGGACGAGCGCTTCCTCGTCCCCGAGGACTCGGGCGAGTCGGCCGACGTCTACGAGCATTGCTGCCGCGCCCTCGATCGTTCGCTTTCGGTCGGCGCGCACGGCCTTCCGCTCTTCGGGACCGGTGATTGGAACGACGGAATGAACCGGGTCGGCCGCGAAGGTCGAGGCGAAAGCGTCTGGATGGCCTTCTTCCTCTTTCGCATCCTCGGAGACTTCCTTCCGTTCGTGGAGACGCGAAAGGACCTCGCGCGCGCGAAGCGCTATGCCGAGCACCGCGAGGCACTCCGCACGGCGATCGAGGCGAATGCCTGGGACGGCGCATGGTATCGGCGCGGCTACTACGACGACGGCGCGCCGCTCGGTTCGCGAGGGAGCGAGGAGTGTCAGATCGACGCGCTCGCTCAGTCGTGGGCAGTGATCTCCGGAGCCGCATCGCCGGAGCGCGCGGCCGAAGCGATGGCCTCGGCCGAAGCGCGATTGGTGAGCGAGAAGGAAGGTTTGATCCGCCTGCTCACTCCCCCGTTTCAGCACACGAAGCAGGATCCTGGCTATATCAAGGGCTACGTCCCCGGAGTGCGAGAGAATGGTGGGCAGTATACCCACGGCGCACTCTGGATGGTGAAGGCGATGGCGATGCAGGGGAAGTATGAGGACGCGGCCCGTCTGCTCGCGATGCTCGGCCCGATGTGGCACGGCTCGTCGGCGGAGCGCGTCGCCACCTACCAGGTCGAACCGTACGTGATCGCGGCCGATGTCTACGGTGCCGAGCCGCACATCGGTCGCGGCGGATGGACCTGGTACACAGGCTCCGCCGGCTGGATGTATCGCGTGGCGATCGAGGATGTGCTTGGGCTGACATTGCACGACGGCAAGCGCCTGCGGCTCAAGCCCTGCATTCCTCTCGAGTGGACCGAGCTTCGCATCGAGTACACCTTGCCGGGCGAGTCGACCTGCTACGAGATCGATCTCCGAAACCCCGAGGGGGGCGGCAGCTCGGTTCGCGCGGGTGAGGTCGACGGCCTTCGTGTGGCAATCGAGGATGGCGCGCTTTGGATCGACCTGCAACATGACGGGGCGCGTCATCATGTCGAGGTGTTGATGGACGCGGGGACCGCATGAGCGAGAGCAAGCTTGCGTCGAATCGTTCGGCCGCATTTCCGGAGGGCTTCCTCTGGGGCGCGGCAACCTCCGCGTATCAGATCGAGGGATCTCCGCTCGCCGATGGCGCCGGACCGAGCAACTGGCATCGCTTCTCCCATACTCCAGGCATGACCGCGAACGGCGAGACCGGCGACATCGCGTGCGATCACTACGCCCGCTTCCTGGGCGATGTCGCGCTGATGGCCGAGCTCGGGCTCCGCGCCTATCGCTTCTCCATCTCGTGGGCGCGCGTGATGCCGGAGGGAAAGGGCCGGGTGAACGAGGCCGGCCTCGACTTCTATCGCCGCTTGACCGATGAGCTCCTCGCACGCGGCATCGCTCCCTGCGTGACGCTCTATCACTGGGACCTGCCGGCCGCGCTCGATGATCAAGG
>CAZZAH010000169.1:2009-4120 GCA_964652115.1 uncultured bacterium
CTATCGGGAGAGTTGGCGGCAGCGGATCGGCCTGGTGGTGAACCTGGAGCCGAAGGAGGCCGCGTCGACCTCGCCCGAGGATCTCGACGCGATGGAGCGGTCCCATCAGTACATGAACGAGCAGTTTCTCGACCCGGCGCTTCTCGGGCGGGATCCCTCGCGCATGGCGGAGGTCTACGGCGAAGCCTGGTCGCCACGCACGCCGGAAGAGCTTCACGCGATGCGCGAGCCGATCGATTTCCTCGGCATCAACTACTACAAGCGCGGCATCATGCGGCACGACGCGGCCGCGATGCCTCCGCAAGCGGCGGAGGTGCGCGATGCTGGTCGGTTGCACACGGAGCTCGGGTGGGAGGTGCACGCCGAGAGCCTGACCCGCACGCTCGTCTGGGTGAAGGAACGCTACGGCGATCTACCGCTCTACATCACGGAGAACGGCGCCGCGTTCTACGATCCGCCTCGTCCGATCGAAGGTCGCGTGCTCGACCCGCTCCGCGTGGCGTACTACCGCGATCATCTGCACGCGGTGCGAGCGGCGATCGAGGCCGGGGTCGATCTGCGCGGCTACTTCGCCTGGTCCCTGATGGACAACTACGAGTGGGCGGCGGGTTATGCGATGCGGTTCGGCTTGATCCACGTCGATCGCGAGAGCCTCGCGCGCACTCCGAAGGCGAGCGCCCACTACTATCGGGACGTCATCGCGTCCAACGGACAGAGCCTCGACGACACGCGGCTCGTGCGGGACTAGCGGCGAAGCCTCAGCGACTCGCTTCGAAGGTGATCGTCGCGGGCAGCGAGCGGATGATCCACTCGCCCTCCCCCGCCGCTTCCAGCGTACCGCCGTCGATCCTCGCTTCGGTGCCGGGCAGCACCGGCGGACGGATCACGATTCCTCCCGGCGGCACACGCGGCCCCTCTTCGATCTGAAGCTCGATTCCTCCGGCCCGTGTCCGCATCGTGTAGGTGAGCGGACCGTACGGCGTGGGCAGCTTGGTCACGCGCACGCCCGGAGCCGCGTCGATCCACGCACGCGGAATACCGGCCGCGAGCACCAGCGATTCGTCGCGCTCGCGCGGATAGGCGATGGCGTCGAGCATCGAACGAACGAAGTCGGAGCCGACCCAGGTGTGCGGGATGTCGCCGACGAAGCGCGGCGTCGTCTGGTCGTAAAACACCACCTCGCTCCACTGCCGCCATCCGGGCGGTCGCTGATCATGCACGAAGAAGTCGATCAGCTCCGCCGCCCGATCACGCCAACCGAGGCGGACGAAGGCGCCGATGTTTCGGATCTCGTACGGCGTGTAGGCATCCCACTCGGCGCCGCCGGCGCGCGCGGTGAAGAACTCGTAATACTTCTCGAAGGTGCGCTCGAGCGCGACGCGCGGCAGCACGTCCTCCGCCTGCACCGGCGAGAGCGCGATGGTGGTCGAGGTAGCATCGAAGTCGCCGAGGTCGGCGCAGCCCGGCAGGTAGTCGATCGCGTGCTTCGTCATCGCGGCGGCGAAGGAGGCGACGAGCTCGCGCTGAAATTCATCCCGGACCCGGGTTAGCCGCGCGCGATCGTCGTCATGCCCGAGCTCGCCCGCGAGGTAGACCGCGTCCTTGAATCCGCGCAGCGCGAATAGATCGTCCCAGTAGGAGTGCATCGGCTTGGCCGAATAGCCCTCGTGGCTGATCGATGGAGGAAGCAGGCCGAAGAAGTGCGCCTTGTCCGGCTGCCGGTATTCGTCGGTGCGATGCGTCTGCCTCAGCGAGTCGAGGAAAGCGGCGGCATCGAGCACGCGCGGCCACTCGCGCGCGGCGAGCTCGCGATCGCCGGTGTAACGCAGGTACTCCGCGACCAGAAAGATGAACTCGCCGCTGCTGTCGTTCTCCGGGACCGGATCGGCGCCGCGCTGATCGACGCAGCAAGGGATCTTGCCGTTCGCGTATTGGTGCGGCCCGAACCACTCGATGAACTCACGCACCGGCTCGTCTTGCCCCATCCGAAGGAGCGCCGAGGAGGTGAGCGATCCATCGCGGATCCACGAGCGCGCGTAGGAGCGGCTCCCAGGTTGAATCGCCGCGCCCGCTCGATTGATCAGGATGTAGGCGAGCTGGCTCTCGAGCGA
>CAZZAH010000169.1:4220-8583 GCA_964652115.1 uncultured bacterium
AAGGTGCATGCGCCGAAGGCCGACGGAGGCGTCAGGCATCGGACCTCGCGGTCGCCGTTGACGAGCACGCGTTCTCCATCGCGCGAAAGACGATCGATCGGCGCCCAACCTCCACGCGTGTTCAAGAACTGTGAGGGCGGATTCACCTGAAAGGGACGAAGGACAACGAAGAGCCGGCCCTTCGCGCGCGCGCGGCCGAGGTTCTTCACCACGTAACGCAGCACGATCGCGGCCGCGCCCGAGTCGCCGGTCGCGAACGCGGTCGTGGTCAGCTGGAGCTCGCGTGCTCGCCACTCGACGGAGGGCAGCGGCAACGATCCATTCTCGAGCGACTGCGCCGGGGTGACGTCGTTCCAGGTGATCAGCGCGCCGTCGTGATAGAGGAAAGGCTCGAGCGAGAAGGCGCCGCGTCCGACCTCGAGCGCACCGTCGGCGCCGAAGAGCGCCTCGCGCGGATCGTGATCGACGCCGACGACGGTCCAGTACGACTGCTCGCCGGTGATCCCGCGCGGGTAGGTGCCGCGCGGCACGTCCTTCGAAAGCGCCAGGAAGAAGGCCTCGCGCGTGGCCGACCACTCGAGCGGCTGCACGCGGATCTCCGCGATGGCGATGCCTTGCTGCGCGCTGCTTGCGCGCAGACGGAGGTAACGCGATTCCGATTCGGGCATGCAGAGGTAGTCGCGGCCGCCGTTCGAATCGTGTACGCCGAGGAGGCGGCGCCATTCCTTGCCGTCATCGGACGCTTCGATCACGTAGTCGCTCGCATGGCGGCCGGCGACCCAATCAATGATCAGGCCGCCGTACTCGCGGCTCTCGCCAAGGTCGAGCGTGAAGGTCGAGCTCGCGTCGCCGGGCGGCGCGGCCCAGGAGGTCGTGTCGACGCCATCGATCGCGGCGCTCGTCGGATGGTCGTCCGCTTCCGCCGATGCGCTCGCGCGCAGCGGGGGCGGTGTGGCGCTCGGGGGCGCGAGCGGCTTCACCGCGAGCTCGTCGATCCACACGCTCCCCTTGCCGCCGCTGCCCGCGGTGATCGCGAACTCGATCGCGGCGACGTGGCTGATGTCGCCTCCGCCGATTGGACCCCACGCGAAGCTGATCTGACGCCGCTTGATCGACCATGTCTCCCAACCGTTCGGGAAGACCGCGTCGCGCTTCACCGACCACCAGACGTTCTCGCCGCTCACGTCGATGAGCTTGAACTCGAGGTGGTTCGAGGGCGACTCGCCGCGGATCCTGAAGGTGAAGACGTAATTCTCCGGCAGATCCAAGGCGAACGCCTTGTGCGCGACCGCGTAGCCGCCGCCTTGGCCGAAGTCGAAGTCGAAGCGGAGCGCTTGGCCCTTGGATCCGTCATCAGAGGAGAGCGCGAGCTTGACGCCGTCGGCCGGAACCGCCGACCAACCGCGCGCATCCTCAAAGCTGTCGATGGTGCGCGCGGAATCCGACGAAGCGGGTAGGGCGACCGCGGCAATCGCGAGCAGCCCGACCACGAACGCCACGGTAGCGAGTCGCGCGCGCCTCATCCCTTCACGCTCCCGGCCATGATGCCGCGGATGTACGCGCGTTGAAGTGCCAGGAAGACGATCATCACCGGCAGAATCGTGAGCACGGAGCCCGCCATCATCAGCTCCGTGTCCTGCACATGCTCTCCCGAGAGGATCGCGAGCGCGACCGGGAGGGTGTACTTCGCGTCGTCGCTCAGGATGATCAGAGGCCACATGAAGTCGTTCCACATCGTGAGGAAGGTGAAGGCGCCGAGCGTGACGAGAATCGGCCGAATGACCGGCACCACGATCTGCGTGAAGAGGCGAAGCTCACCCGCGCCGTCGACGCGCGCGGCATCGAGCAGATCGTTCGGAATGCTCAGGGTGTATTGCCGAATCATGAAGATGCCGAAGATGCTCGCCATCCCCGGCACGATCGCCCCGACCATCGTGTTGACCAGGCCCATCGACTTGAGCAGAAGGAAGAGCGGCAGCATCCCGACCTGAGCGGGGATGACCATGCCGGCGAGGAGAAAGGCCCAGATCCTCTCGCGCCCACCGAAGCGCAGCTTGGCGAAGGCATACCCGGCCATCGAATTCGTCACGATCGAAATCAGGGTCGCGCTCACCGCGATCAAGAGGCTGTTGCCGAAGTTCCGCGCCAGCTTGAGCCGCGTGAAGAGCTCGACGTAGTGCGCGAACGACGCCTCCTTCGGCCAGAGCGGCGGCGGCAGGCTGTTCGACTCGCCGGTGCGCATGAGCGAGGCGGCGAGCATCCAGAAGAGAGGCGCCAGCGTGAGCGCGGCCGCCAGGGCGAGCGTGAGATGGAGAAGGAGCGAGCTCCAGACACGCTTCATGCGCGACGCTCCCGCCGGAGCCAGAGCTGCAGCATCGTCCCCGCGAGCGTGATGCAGAAGAGCACCAGCGCGAGCGCGGCCGCCATGCCCATCCGCCACCAACGGAAGCCCTGCTCGTACATCAGAAGCACGACGCTGGTCGTCGCCTGCACCGGCCCGCCCTGCGTCATGACGTACGGCTCGGCGAAGAGCTGGAAGTTTCCGATCATGGTCATGATGCCGACGAAGAGCAGCGTCGGCGCGAGCGATGGAAGCGTGACGTGACGGAAGCGCTGCCAGGCGTTCGCTCCATCGACCTCCGCCGCTTCGTACAATTCCTGCGGAATCGCCTGCAGGCCCGCGATGAAGATGATCATGTTGTAGCCGAAGTTCTTCCAGATCGCGAGGAGGATGATGGCGGGCATCGCCCAGTGCGGATCGCCGAGCCAGTCGATCGGCGCGATGCCGAAGTGCGCGAGACCGGCATCGATCAACCCATAACGCGGGTGATAGAGATAGCGCCACACGATCGCCACCGCCACGAGCGTCGTGACCACGGGCGCGAAGAAGGCGGAGCGAAAGAAGCCGGGGAAGCGCACCCCCTTCGCATTGACCAGCAGCGCGGCGCCGAGTGAGGTCAGGAGCGAGAGCGGCGCGCCGATCAGAACGTTCATGAAGGTGTTCTGGAGCGCCTTCCAGAAGAGTGGGTCGGTGAAGATCCGCTGGTAGTTGTGCAAGCCGACGAATCGCGCGACATCCGGCGACCCGATGGCGTAGATGTCGAAGTCGGTGAAGCTGAGGAGCAGACCAGCCACGACCGGGACGAAGAAGAAGATCGCGATTAGCGCCAGCGCGGGCAACACGAAGAGCCACGCCGCGAGGTCCTGCTGTCGTTCGAGCGTTCGCGCCATGCCTCTCCCCCGCCTAGTCGCCCGCGAGTGCGGTCGCCTGCTTGCGCCGCTTCTCGATCAACCAGCGCCGCTTCTCCAGCGCGCGATCGACGAAGCGATCCATCGAAGTCAGCATCGAGTCCGCGACCACGCCCCCGCGCACCACGCCCTCGACCCGCTTCTGGAGCTCGATCGCGATCTCCTCCCACTCGGGCACCTTGGGCGTCGGCGCGACATGCTCGAGCTGGCGACCGAAAGCCAGGATCTCGCGGTCGCGCGTCACGGTCGAGTCGAGCCAGGCCTCGCGTCGCGCCGGAAGATCACCGGTCAGGGCGAAGAAGCGCACCTGCACCTCCGGCCGCGAGAGAAACTCGATCAGACGCCAGGCCTCTTCCTTGTGACGGGAATGCTTGTACAGAACCAGGCTCGAGCCGCCGGCGGTCGAAACCCCAGGATGATCGGCGTCCGGTCCGGGCAGCGGTGCGGTGCCCCAATCATCCTGCAGCTCCGGCGGAAGCCGCCGCCGAAACTCGCCGATATTCCACGGCCCCGAGATATACATCGAGAAGAGCCCGCGCCCGAACTCCTGGTAAAGGTTCGCGACCTCGTTGTTGGTCAGAGGCGGCGCGAGCTGATCGCGGAAGAGTCCAATGTAAAAGTCGAAGGCGCGTCGAAACTCCGGCCCGGAGAAGGCGCCGCGCGTCGCTTCGTCGGAAAGGAGCGGTGATCCCGCCTGCAGCCCCAGGATCACCGGCTGCGTCCACTCGTTCGACGGCAGCAGGATCGCGTAGTTGCCCGGCCCCGCCTCGCGCTTGACCGCGATCATCGCGGCGCGCCACTCGTCCCAGGTGGTCGGCATCTCGGGATAGCCCGCGCGCGCGAGCATGTCCTTTCGATAGAAGAGGACGCGCGTGTCGACGTACCACGGGATGCCATAGGGCTCGCCGTCGATCACGTTCGTGTCCCAGATGCCGGGGAAGAAACCTTCGATCGGGAGTGTGCTCGTGCGCGCGATCCACGGCGTGAGCGGCTCGAGCGCCTTGAGCGCCGAGAACTCCGACACCCACGTGTTGCCGAGCTGGGAGACGTCGGGCGTCGAGCCGCCGACGTGCGCGGTCAGGAGCTTCTCGTGCGCGGCCGACCAGGGGACCTG
>CAZZAH010000170.1:0-1169 GCA_964652115.1 uncultured bacterium
GTGGAGGCCTGATGTCCGTAGATCGGCCGGTATGGTTGACCCCGCAGGTTCTCCGGCTACTCGATCGCTGGATCGCGCTTCGCGAGGAGGAGCTCTCTCTGTGGAAGAGCCTTCGAGGCGAGCTGCCTGACGTCGAGAGTGAGTCGAAGCCCGAACCGACACCGGCCGACCTCCGCCTCGGCCCCTCGAGCGAGCCTCACGATCGTGATGTTCGTGCGAGCGATGCCGGCGTCAGCGATGCGCGCGCCGCGGATTCGCCTTCGCTCGAGGTCAGGCGTGCGCTCGACGAGGAGGCGCTGCTCGCGCTGCTTCGAAGCTTCGAAGGCGCGCCGGTCGATCCCGAGCCTTCCGGCGAGGCGAACGAGGACGCTTCCGCGCAGCGCTGGGTCGAATGGCCGGTCGAGCAGGGATTCGAGCAGCTCTTCCCGGAGGCCCCTCCGGAGGCGCCGGTGGATGCCGCGCTCCAGGAGATCGTCGCGCCGGCGGAGGAGGCTGCCGCCGCGGAGGACACAGCGCTCGCGGAGGACACAGCGCTCGCGGCGAGCATGATGTTCGCGGAGGAGCTTGAGCTCACGGAGGCCGTTGCGCCGCAAGAGGAGCCTGCGCAGCTCGAGGCGGTTGCGCCCGGCGAGCCTTCGCTCGAGGTCCACCTGAGCGATCCGCGGGATCTGCCGGCGGTCATCGATGAGGTCGTGGAGCTCGAGCCGCAGGCCTCGGAAGAACCCGCCGTCGCCGCGAACCCTGAGCTGTCCGATGCGGGCGTGGACGCGCCGGAAGAGCCCATTGCCGCCGAAGAGCCGAGCGCTCCGGAACTGATCGCGACACCGGAATTGGAAGCTGCCGCGGCAGGACCCGCTTCCGCGGTCGAGCGTTCGATCGGCAAGTTCGTCCTGCTCGTCGATCGCGGCGCCGGTTGGGTCGCGTTCCCCTGGGAAGCGGTGACGCGCGTTTCGACCAACGACGGCGAGGACGAGCTCGTCTACGAAATCTGCTTCCTCGTCGGGGGCGAAGAGCGCGGCATGAACGTCGCCCGCGCGGGGCGCATTCTCTCTCGTCTCGCGGCGGCGGAGATCGGAATCACGCGGGAGTGGCGCATTCCGCGGTCGCTGGAAGAAGAGCTGGTCGAGATCCCGCTCGACGGGCGGGGCGAACCGCCGGCCGCGCGGCCG
>CAZZAH010000170.1:1269-7167 GCA_964652115.1 uncultured bacterium
CCGGAGCTCGAGCTCGACCAACCCGAGCCTGTCGAGCCGATGCTCCGTCACGTGCTCGTCTACGAGATCGACGCGGCGAATCCCTCCTCGAACGGCGGCCGGCACTCCGAAAGCGATCTGGAGAGCGAGCCGGAAGCGGGTGCGGCCCTGGTCGCGGTTCGCTATCTGCCGGCGCGGGTCGCCTTGGCCCGTGCGCTCCGGCATTCCGGATGGACGGTGACCGAAGACGCGGACGTGAACGAGGCGATCTCCCGTCGAAGCACCCCACCGCCGGCGCTCCTCTGCGTCGAATTGCCCGAGACGACGGCTGAGGTGAGCCATCGAGTTCGCGCCATCGCGAAGGCGGGGACGCAGGTCTTCCTGATCGCCTCGCGGCATCGCGTGGTCGACGCGCTCGAGATGCCGGAGTTGCCGCGCCTGCTCCATCCGTTCACCGAGGGGGAGCTGGAGCGCCTGCCCGCGCCTGCTGCTCAGAGCCACTAAGGCGGCTGAAGGCTAGCTCGGCGGAGGCGAAGCCAGGCCCCTCCTATAGAAGCCTCGCGCTTCGGACGAAAACGGAAGGAGACCTGGGCGCGGAGCGGCCGCGCCCGCATCCCGCTCCTCTTCGTCCGCGCGAGGTAGACGCCCCATGTCGGATACCCAGCTGGGTTCTCCGGTGCACTCACGCACCGAGTCGGTGTTGGTGGTGGACGACGACGTCCGCGTCGTCGAGCTGCTTCAGATCACGCTCGGCGGTCGCGGCTATCAGGTCCTCTCCGCCTACGACGGCGAAACCGCGCTTCGCAGCATTCAGAGCCATCGGCCCGACCTCGTCGTGCTCGACGTTCGGCTTCCGAAGCGAAGCGGGTTCGAGGTGCTCGAGCTGGTGCGGCAGGACGGGCATCTGAAGAGCTTGCCGGTCATCCTGGTGTCGGCCAACGCCGCGACCGAAACGCGGCTCCAAGGATTGCGGCTGGGCGCGGACGACTACCTCACGAAGCCCTTCTCTCCGCGCGAGCTCATCATGAAGATCCGCCGCCTCCTCGATCGCGCGCAGGATCGCCGCGTGCTCTTGATGAAGAACGAGGCGCTGGAGGACGACGTCAAGCGGCACCGCGCGGCGCTCCAGGAGCTGAGCGGCGAGCTCAATCGAAACCTCAATCGCATGGGCGCGGTCCTGGGCCAGGTGCTCGACCTCAATCGCTCCGCCTCGATCGAGCAGCTGCTCGACCACTTCATCGCGACCACCGTCGCCGGGCTCGATTTCACGCGTTTGGCGCTGCTCACGGCGACACGCGACCAGGACTTCCGGCCCTTGATCTCACGCGGGGTGGAGGAGTCGCCGCTTCGGATGCTTCGCTTGAGCGAACACGGTTTTCTCCTCCGCGTGCTGCGCTCGATCTCGCGGCCCATGCGGCTGGAAGAGTTCGATCTCTACCCGGAAGCGGCGGACGAGTTGGGTCGCCTGGCCGCGGCGGGACTGACCACGGTCATCCCTGCCTCGTCGGAGAATGAGCTGCACGGCATCCTGCTCCTCGGTGAGCGCGAGAGCGGGGGCGCGATCAGCCGCTTCGACTGGAAGCTGCTCGAGGTCCTCGGTCACTCCATCGCGGTCGCGATCCGGAAGGTCGCGCTCGAGGCGGAATCGCAGCGCGCGTTCCTGAAGACGACCGCGACCTTGATCGCCGCGGTCGAGGATCGTTATCCGCACATGCGCGGGCACTCGGCTCGCGTGGCGGAAACGGCGCTGTCGATGGGCCGGCGGTTGGTCCTGCGGGACGATGAGCTCGAGATTCTTCGCTACGGCGCGCTGCTTCACGATCTGGGCGAGCTGCCCGGCTACGCCGAGATGCTCGACCCCTCGGTTCGGCTTTCTGTCGCCGAGCGAGAGCAGCATCGACGCGAGTCGATCGCGCGGGCCGAAACGCTGCTCGGCCAAGGAGGGGAGGGCCCGATCGGCTCGATCCTCCTCCATCAGCATGAGTGGTGGAACGGGACCGGCTTTCCGGATGGGCTACGAGGCGAGGAGATCCCGCTCCTCGCGCGCATCGTGGCGTTGGCGAATGCTTGGGACGCGCTCCTGAGCGACCGGCCTCACCGTCCGGCCTACAGCCCGGAAGCGGCGCGAAAGATCGTGGGCGAGAGGGCCGGTGTTCAGTTCGATCCGGAGCTCTTGGCCCCGCTGATGCAATCGGTCGAACCGCCGCTCGGCGCGCGGCCGGAACCGCAGGAGGAACGAGTATGAGCGCGGAGATCCGCGTAGGTCCGGCGCAGGTCGAGGTGACGAGCGAACCGGTCGGCGTCATGATCGCGCCCGGCATCGCTTCGACCGCGGCCCTCGCCATCATCGACCGTGAGTGCGGCGCGGGCGGCATGCTGCATTGGCTCGTGCCCCAAGCGCCGACCACGCGCGGCGAGCACTCGCCGGCCCTCGCCGCCGACACCGGAATCCCATGGCTCGTGCACGCGCTCGAGCAGCGGGGCGCGAAGCGAGAGTCGATGCGGGCCGCGCTCGTCGGTTGCGCGTCGCTTCAAGGAGGGGGCTCGCTCGACCTCGGCGAACGCAATCGCGCCGCCGCGCGCCGGCTCCTCCTCGACTCGGGCGTGACGCTCGAGCTCGAGGCGGTCGGAGGCAGCGCTCTGCGCGAGCTTCGCCTTCACCTGATCAGCGGGCGATTCGAAATCGAGCCCAAGGAGGAGGCCAAGAAGTGAAGCCGAACCTCGACGCGATCCTGGCCCGGATCGACAGCCTGCCGACCGCGCGGCCGATCCTCATTCGGCTCCTCCGCATGGCGAGCGAGCCGGACATCGGCGCGCGCGATCTGGTGGCGGTGGTGGAGACCGACGTGTCGCTGACCGCGAACCTGCTGCGGGTCTGCAACACGCCGGAGTACGCCGGCAGCCGCTCGATCGCCACCCTGAACGAAGCGGTGCTCCGCCTCGGAACGCGCACCTTGCTCCAGCTCGTGATCGCGCGCGAGTGCGAAGGCGTCATGAGCGGCACCTTGACCGGCTACGGCCTCACGCGCAGCGACCTCTGGCGGCACGCGATCGGCGCCGGCACCGCGGCGCGGGTGTTGGCCCACGCGGTGGGGGAGCCGCGCACCGCGCTGGCCTACACCGGCGGGCTGCTCCACGATCTCGGCAAGGTGGTGCTCGATGTCTTCCTTCAACGGCAAGCACAGGAGATTCTGGGCCGCGTCCGCGCGGGTGAGGACCTCGCCTCGGCGGAGCGATCGGTGCTTGGACTAGGTCACGACACGTTGGGAGCGAAGATTGCCGAGCGATGGGGTTTCCCCGATCCGTTGGTCTGGATGATCGGCTTTCACCACTGCCCCGCGGAAGCGGTGGGCGAGCAGCGGCTCTGCGCGCTGGTTCACCTCGGCGATGCCGTCGCTCACTGGCTCGGGATCGGGCTGGGTCGGCCGGAGCTCGCCGCGCGCTTCGACGCCGCGGTCATCACGAGCTTGGGACTAACGACAGGAGACCTCGATCTCGCCGTGATCGAGGTCTCCGCGAAGGTGGCGGAGAAGGAAGACCTTCTCGCCGCTTGAGCGCGCGCCTCAGCGCGGCAACGCTCCCTCGATCGATCTCCCCAACGCCTCCGAGTCGTTCAACCTCTCCTCCAGGTCCCGCAGCAGATTTCCTTCGGTCCCGTGCATCTCCTTCAGAATCTGCCGGAAAGAATCGAGGCTGCCGCGAAGCATCAGCTCCTCGGCCTGGAAGCTCGTGATCCGCTCCTCCGCGTCACGAAGGAGGTTCTCCATCTCCTGCGCCAACTCTTCCGAGGCGCGGCTCCACTCCATCCGCGGTCCCGAGAGGTCAGGTCGTAGTCCCAAGAGGAGAGCCTTGAGCGCCGACTGATGCAGGTCACGCCCGAGGGTCGATCCACGTTCGAGCATCTCACCGAGCTCTTCCCGCAAGCCGTCGAGTCGGGTGAGCCCGTCGGCGACCGAGCGAAGCGACTCTTGCGCCGTGCGCTGACGCTCACCCGCCAGGCGACTGCTCGATTCGATCTCGTGGCTCGCTCGCGCCAGCGACTCCAGCTGGCCGACGGTGGCTTGAAGGTCGCGCGCGAAGTCGCCGCCCGTGCTCGGGTCCGAGGTCGCGGGCGTGGTGGTCGCCGTCTTGGCCTTCGACTCGCCCGCGCCGAACCAATCGCCGGAGCCGCCATCCCACTCGTTCGTCGGTTTGGGATTGCTCCAACCGTTGAAGCTCTTGCCGGACGCGACCGCTTCATGCTGCGTCGACCACGGGCTCAACGTTGCCACCACCTCGTCGATGCGAAGCGGCGCGATGCCGATCGAGAGCATGGCGCCGCGAAGGTGCGCCGCCAGCGTGAAGAAGTAGCGCTCTTCCTTCCAGAGGTCGGCGTGCGCTTCCTGCTGCTCGTACTGGGCCGTGAGCGCAGGTCCACCCAAGGCCCGCGAGAGGAAGTCGACCTGGTTTTCCTTCAGCCAGGCGAGGTTCGGGTGGTCATAGACCGACTTCAAATCGGCATCCTCGCGGACCCGCTCGAAAAACCGTTCCACGATCTCGCGCACGATCTCGCGGCCGCCGATGCGGTCGTAAAGGGATTGGGTCTGGGCGTTGGACGATTCGGACACAGCTTCCTCCGTGTTTTTTGGGTCCATTCCCTTATCGAACGCGGTCGGAGCTTGCTTTAGAGCGGCCAAGCTTGGCCGTCGAAGAAGGGACTAGGCGGCCTTCTTGAGGGTCACATTGCGCAGGCGATAGCAGGAGGTCTTGTCGATCGGCACGCGCTCGAACTCGTCGTCGAGGTTGAGCGTCGTCTCGGCCGCGCCGAGGAAGAGGCTTCCGTCTTGCCGCAGCACGCGGCGCAGACGGCCCAGGATCTGCTTCTTCGTGTCGCCGGAGAAGTAGATCAGCACGTTTCGCAGGAAGACGACGTCCATCGGCGCGATGGTCTTCCACTCCTCCGCCAGGTTCATCTGCCGGAACTCGATCGATTGCTTCAGCTCCGGTTTGATCTGCCAGTGGATGCCGTCCTTGACGAAGTACTTGATCAGGTAGGGAGCGGGGAGCCCGCGGTTGACCTCGAGCTGGCTGAACAGCCCCTGCTGGCAACGCGCCACCATCTCGGTCGAGAGGTCGGTCGCCAAGAGCTCGAGCTTCCAGGTCGAGAGGGCGGGGAAGCTCTCGCGCATCAGCATGACCAGGCTGTAAATCTCCTGCCCGCTGGAGGACGCCGCGCTCCAGATGCGAAGCCGACGTTCGGACGCGCGGCTCTGCATGAGCTCCGGGAGCACATGCTTCTTCATCGCCTCGAACGGATGAAGGTCGCGGAAGAACGAGGTCTCATTGGTGGTCATCGCCTCGACCACCTTGTCCCTGAGCCCGGCCTTTCGGTTGAGCTTGAGGTCGGCGAACATCTCGGTCAGCCCGGGATAGCCTTCGCGCTTCGATAGAGGGATGAGCCTCGACTCGACGAGGTACTCCTTCCCCGGCTCGAGCACGATGGCGGAGTGCGCCTCGATCAGGCCGCGGATGAAGTCGAATTCGGCGGGGAGTAGTCCCATCCCTCCCTCACGCCGCCATGCGGCGGAAGCGCCGCACGATTTCGGGACCGATGGCATCGAGGGGCAGCACCTTCGAGGCGAGCCCGGCGCGCGCCACGAATCCCGGCATGCCCCACACGACGCTCGAGGCTTCGTCTTGCGCGAAGATCTCGCCTCCCAACTCGTGGATCAGCTCCACGCCGCGAAGTCCGTCTTGTCCCATGCCGGTCAGGATCACCGCGAGGGTCTGGCCTCGATAGACCGAGGCGACCGAGCGGAAGAGCACGTCGACCGCGGGCCGGCAGGAGTTCTCGTGCGGGCCTTGCTGGAGATGCACCCTGACCTCGCCCGCGAGCGATCGGGTGAGCTCCATGTGATGATCGCCCGGAGCGATCCACAC
>CAZZAH010000170.1:7267-8527 GCA_964652115.1 uncultured bacterium
ACCTCCTGCTGCCCCTGCCCGCAGAGCGACTTGACCTTCGGGATCATCTCGTCCCGGATGCGCTGGATCGCGAGCTGCACGCTCCCGACGTTGGCCGGCTTGGTGACGTAGTCGGAAGCGCCGCGCGAGAGCCCTTCCAGCGTTTGCGCCGCGCCCCGCTCGGTCAGGGTGGAGAAGAGAATCACCGGCAGGTTCGGGTAGAGCTTTCGGATCTCGCTCAGCGTGGTCAGGCCGTCCATCTCCGGCATCTCGAGGTCGAGCGTGATCAGATCCGGATTGACCTGCGGGATGCGCTGGAGCGCGATGTGACCATTGGCCGCCACGCCCGCGATCTCGATCGTCGGATCGCTCGCCAACGCATCGGAGAGGATGCGGCGCACGACCACGGCGTCGTCGACGATGAGCACACGGATCTTCGGCATCAGCACTCCGAGACGAGCCCAAGGATCCTGAGCTTGTCTGAGATGACGTCCTTGGTGAAGGGCTTCATCACGTATTCGTTCGCGCCGGCCTCGAGCGCCTTCACCATGTGCTCGACCTCGGCCTCGGTCGTCACCATCACCACCATGACGTCCGCGTAGTCCGGGTTCATCCGCAGCTCCAGCAGGAACTGGTAGCCGTCCATCACCGGCATATTCCAGTCGAGGAGCACCAACTCCGGCTTCCCCTCGGCCGCGATCTTCGTCAGCGCATCGCGACCGTTGCCCGCGTCGAAGGTATCGAAGCTGAGCTCACGCAGAATTCCGGACAAGATCGAGCGCATGGCTCGCGAGTCATCGACGACCAGAGCTCTCACGACTACCTCCAGGCTGAAGATGCGGGCGCGTCTTCTGCGGCCGAAGACGCGCCCGGTCTTGTGGGCTAGATCTTGAACTGAGCGACGAGGGTCTGTAGCTCCGCCGCCATGCGCGACAGCTCGCCCGAGGCTCGCTGCGTGTCGGTGGCGCCGGTCGTGGTCGACTGCGCCGCCTGCGCCACACCGGTGATGTTCTGCGCGATCTCCGCCGTTCCCTTGGCCGCCTCGGTTACGTTGCGGCCGATCTCGTTCGTGGTCGCGGTCTGCTCTTCGACCGCGCTCGCGATCGTGTTCTGAATGTCGTTGATCTGGTTGATGATCGCGCTGATCGTGCCGATCGCCTGGACCGCGTCCTTGGTGTCGGTCTGAATCGCCTCGATCTTCTGGCTGATGTCCTCGGTCGCCTTCGCGGTCTCCTTCGCCAGCTCCTTCACCTCGTTCGCGACCACCGCGAAGCCCTTGCC
>CAZZAH010000171.1:0-8525 GCA_964652115.1 uncultured bacterium
GCCTTTCGTGCATCTGCTCCGTGATCTGGACTCGGCGATCGTGCCCGGCGTCACGCACTGGAATCATCCGGGCTTCATGGCCTACTTCGGCATCACCGGATCAGGGCCTGGCATTCTGGGCGAGCTCGTGTCGGCCGCGTTCAACACGAACGGGATGCTCTGGCGGACGAACCCCGCGAGCACCGAGCTCGAGCAGGTGGTGCTGGGTTGGCTCCTCGAGATGTGTGGACTGCCGCGCGATTGGTTCGGGCAGATCGTCGATCTGGGCTCGACCTCGGCGGTGCTCGCCTTCGCCGCCGCGCGCCAGGCTTGTCCCTACCTCGAGGCTCGCGAGGACGGTCTCGCTCTGCACGGCACGCCGCGCCTTCGGCTCTACACATCGACCGAGGCGCACTCGTCGGTGGAGAAGGGGGCGATCCTCTTGGGCCTCGGTCGCGCGGGCGTCCGGAAGATCGAGGTCGATGAGCGGCTTCGCATGCGTCCCGATCGTTTGGAGGCGGCGATCGCGGAGGATCGCGAGGAGGGTTGGCTCCCCTTCGCGGTCTCGGCGACGATCGGCACCACC
The DNA here is from genome assembly GCA_964652115.1 of uncultured bacterium. GTDB lineage: Bacteria > Eisenbacteria > RBG-16-71-46 > CAIMUX01 > CAIMUX01 > JADJQY01. The sequence continues at coordinate 566 of CAZZAH010000171.1, forward strand.
TCGACCACCTCGGTCGATCCGATCGAGGCGCTGGCGCAGATCTGCCAGCGTGAGAAGCTCTGGCTTCACGTCGACGCGGCCTACGCGGGTAGCGCTGCCATCCTGCCCGAGATGCGCGAGCACTTCCGCGGCGTCGAGCGCGCGGATTCTTACTACTTCAATCCGCACAAGTGGCTCTTCGTGCCGATCGACTGCTCCGTCTTCTACACGCGGCATCCCGACACCCTGCGCGAGGCGTTCCAGCTCGTCCCCGACTACCTCAAGACGAGCGAGTCCGACGCGGTCAACCTGATGGACTATGGCTTCCAGCTCGGGCGTCGCTTTCGCGCGATCAAGCTCTGGTGGGTCATTCGGAGCTTCGGTGTCGAGGGGTTGCGAAGCCGGCTGCGCCACGCGATCGAGCTCGCGCAGGGCTTCGCCTCCGACGTGCGGAATCACCCGCGCTTCGAGCTGCTCGCGCCGGCGGAGTTCTCGGTCGTCTGCTTTCGTGCGCTCTGGCCGGATCTCTCCGAAGAAGAGCTCGACACGGCGAACGAGGCGCTGCTCGATCGCGTCAACCGAAGCGGCGAGGTCTTTCTGTCTCCGACGCGCGTGCATGGCCACTACACGCTCCGCCTCGCGGTTGGGAATCTGCGAACGGAGAAGCGTCACCTCGATCGCGCCTGGCAGCTCTTGCGGGAAGGAATCGAGGAGTGAGCGGAGGCGAGCCGATCTCGGTCGACGCGGCGCGAGAGCTGCTCCTTCGACATGCGCTGGCGAAGCGAGAGGTGCGGGTCGACCTCGCCGTGTCGATAGGGCATGTGCTCTCGCGTGCGGTGAAGGCGGATCGGGACCTTCCGCCCTTCGATCGCGCGGCGGTCGATGGATTCGCCCTGCGCCTCGCACAGCCTTGGGGCGAAGCGCAGGACTTCACGATCTTGGGTTCCGTCGCGGCGGGGGAGAGCTACTCGGGCACGCTCCGGCCGGGCACCGCGGTCAAGGTGATGACCGGCGCTCCGGTCCCGCGCGGCGCTGACGGTGTCGTGATGGTCGAGCGTTCGGAGCTGCTGACCGTAGATCGCGTGCGTCTGCGCGGGCCTTTCACGGCGGAGCGAGGACGCGCGGGGGCAGAGCGTCCCGGACTCGCGCCGCGCGGACAGGACGCACGTCGCGGTGCCATCGTGCTTGAACGCGGCGTGCGCATCGATCCGTCCCACGTCGCGGTGCTTGCGTCGGTCGGCTGCGTGTCGGTGCCGGTCTATCAGCGGCCCAACGTGAGCCTCCTCACGACAGGGCCGGAGGTGGTGAAGCCGAGCGCTCGCCCCAACGACGCGCAGATCCGAAACAGCAACGGGCCGTTCCTTCGATCCCTGCTCGTCTCGTCGGGAGTCGCCACGATCGACGGCGAGCTCTCCGCGCCGGATCGACTCTCCGCGCTGGTGCGCGCGATCGAGCGCGGCTCCCACGCTCGCGTGCTCGTGCTGACCGGCGGTGTCTCCATGGGCGACTTCGACCTCGTCCCGCAGGCGCTTCGGCAATGCGGCTTTCATCCACGATTCCATCGCGTGGCGATGCGTCCGGGAAAGCCGCTCCTCTTCGCCACCCGAGGGCGGGGGGCGGAGATGTGCGCCGTCTTCGCGCTGCCGGGAAATCCGGTTTCCGTGTTGGTGACGGCGTGGGAGTTCTTGATGCCCTATCTCCGGCGCGCGGCCGGTGTGCCCGACCCGGGTCCGTGGTCGATTCCGGCGCGCGCGGCGGAATCGATCGAGCGCAAGCCTGGGCTCGTGCAGTTCGTGCTCGCGCGTCTTGCTCTCGACCCCGAGGGAGCATGGGGCGTGAGTGCGGTGCCCTGGAACGGATCGGGTGACTTCGTGGCGGCCGCGCGCGCGAACGCGATCGTGCCTCTGCCCGCCGACGAGCCTCGTCTGCGCGAGGGCGAGAGGTGCATGGTGCATCCGCTCTTTCGTGAAAGTTGGAATGGAGGGGCGTCGTGAAACGCGGAAAGAAGGCGACGAAGAAGTCGACGACGCGGCTGTCGCATGTCGGAGCGCGAGGGGAAGCGCGCATGGTCGACGTCGGCGCGAAGCCCGCGACGCGACGCACCGCCATCGCGGAGGGGCGCGTTTCCATCGGCGCCGCCGCCGCCCGAGCGATCAAGGCGAACGCGGTCGTGAAGGGGAACGTGCTCGAGGTCGCGCGGCTCGCGGGCATCCAAGGAGCGAAGCGCACCGCCGAGCTCATCCCTCTCTGCCATCCCTTGGCGCTCGATCACATCGCGGTCGAGTGCAAGCTCGTGGGGACCGAGGTCCGCATCGAAGCCACCGCGTCACTCGAAGGGAAGACCGGCGTCGAGATGGAGGCGCTGACCGCGGTCGCGGTGGCCGCCCTCACCGTCTACGACATGCTGAAGGCGGTCGAGAAGGGGATCGAGATCGGGCCGATCCTGCTGGTCGAGAAGTCCGGCGGGAAGAGCGGGACCTATCGCCGGACGGCTCGCGCGGGATCATGAGCCGCGCTCCGCTCACGATCTGCTTGGCCGGATGGAGCGGCGCGGGGAAGACCTCGCTCGCGGAGCGGCTCGTGCCTCGGCTCCTCGCGCGCGGGCAGCGGGTCGCGTTCCTCAAGGCCGATGCCCACACGATCGATCGCGACGTCGAGGGGAAGGACACCGATCGCGTGCGTCGCGCGGGCGCCGAGGCGGTCGCGATCGTTTCGGCATCGGGCGAGGCGATGCTGACGCGATCGATGGGGCCGCGATTCGCCGGGGAGCATTCGAGTGAAGAGCTCGCGGCCTTCGACCACTCGGTGCGTGCGCGCCTCTGGAATCTGCGTCCGTCCTTCCGCGGCGCGGACCTGCTGCTGATCGAAGGCATGAAGCGCTCTGCGCTGCCGAAGCTCTGGATCGAGCGTGCGCGAGACGAAGCGACCGAGCGTGAGCCGGAGGACCTTCGCGGCGTCATCGGCCGCGTTCTGCTCCGCGATGCGCCGAGCGAGGCGGAGTGGGACGAACAGGCCGAGCGCGCGCTCGACTGCATCGACACGTTGGCGTCGACTCCCACGCGGCGCGCGGCAGCGGATGTCATGGGAGTCGTGCTCGCCGGCGGGACTTCGGAACGCATGGGCCGCGACAAGGCCTGCCTCCCGATCTCCGGTTGGCCCGTTTCGCCCGAGTCTCCGACACCGGGCACCTGGCTCGAACGGGCGTTCCTTCTCCTCGCCGAGAGAACGCTCGAGCCGTGGATCCTCGGCCGCATCGTCGAGGCGGGGGACGTCGCGTTGCCGCTGCTGGAAGCGGAGGTCCGTTCGCACCTGGATCTCGTGTCCGGGCAGGGACCGCTCGGCGGGCTCGCGAGCGCGCTCCGCGTCGCGCGTGGAAAGGCGGTCCTCGCGCTCCCTTGTGATCTGCCCGAGCTTCCCGCCGAAGCCATCGATCTCCTGTTGCTCCATCGACGCGGCGCGGCCACCGCGTTCACGCACCAGGACGGGCGTCGCGAACCGGCGGTGCTTCTGCTCGAGGCTAGCGCTCTCGCGCCGATCGAGGCCGCCATCGCGCGCGGCGCAAGGAAACTCGAATCCCTCTTGGAAGAGATAGGAGTTCACTGGGTCGAGATTCCGGCCGATCTCTCCCCGGGCTTCCGAAACCTCAATCGACCCGAAGATCTCGCGACCTAAGGAAAGGCATCCATGCGTGACGTGATCGAACCGCTCATCCTCTCCGTTTCCGGCCGCGATCGGCCCGGCGTGCTTGCCGTGCTCGCCGCTGTCCTCGCGCGAGAGGAGATCGAGCTGGTCGACATCGAGCAGGCGACCTTGCAGGAGTTTCTTGCCCTCTCCTTCCTCGTCGATCTGAACGGGAAGGCGGAGGCGGCGCGCGCGGTGCTCGAGCGTTTCTTTCCCGCGGCGACCGAGCTCGGCCTCGCGGTCGAGGCGCGGCCGGTTTCGCCGGAAGAGCTGCGCACTCTTTCGGAGAAGGATCTCTGGGCGCTCACGCTGCTTGGGCCCGCCGCCACCGCCGCCATGGTCGCGACCATCGCCGGCGTCACGAGCCGACATGGCGCCAACATCGTCAGCGTGCGCCGGCTGGCGGAGGACGACATCCGCGCGGCCGAGTTCATCGTCGACGCGAGCCGCTGCCAGGCGGTCGACGCCATGCGCCGCGACCTCTTCCTCGAAGCGGAAGCGGTCGGGGTCGACGTTGGGCTCTCTCGCGCGTCGGTCTATCGGCAGAGCAAGCGGGTGGTCGTGCTCGACGCGGACTCAACCCTTGTGGCCGGCGAGGTGATCGACGAACTGGCGCAGCTCGCCGGCGTCGCCGACCAAGTGAAGGAGATCACGCGACGCGCGATGGAAGGGCGCCTCGACTTCGGCGCGGCATTGCGCGAGCGGGTGGCGCTCTTGCGCGGGCTGCCGGTGGAACGCCTGCGCGAGATCGAGGAGCGACTGCCGCTCACGCCGGGCGCGGAGGAGATGATCGCGGCGCTGCGTGCGCTCGGCTTCAAGGTCGGCGTGATCAGCGGCGGCTTTTCCTTCTTCACCGATTCGCTCAAGCGGCGCTTGAAGCTCGACTACGCCTTCGCGAACGAGCTCGAGATCGAGGACGGCAAGCTGACCGGCCACGTCGTGCCGCCGATCGTCGACGCGGAGGGGAAGGCCGAGCGCCTTCGCACCATCGCGCAGTGGGAGCGCGTTCCGCTCTCGCAGGTGGTCGGTGTAGGCGACGGTGCGAACGACATCCCGATGCTGCAGGCGGCAGGCTTGGGTGTCGCCTTCCGCGCGAAAGAGGTGGCGAAGCGCGCGGCCGACGGCGCGATCCATCAGGACTCGCTGCTTGGGCTGCTCTATCTCCTGGGAGTTTCGCAGCAGGATCTGAAGGAGCTGCTCGCGCGGGGGTGAGGGCCAAGCGCGAGACTTCTCCAGGCTCCAGCACGAGCATCAGCCGCGTATCGTGCGAGCCGCGTCCTTCCGTCGGCTCCCAGTCGAAGAAGCTCCACTCGACCGAGTCCTCATCGACGCGAGTCGCGGGCGGCCGCGTCGAGATGGCGCGCGGATGGGCGCTCGCGGCCGCGACCCACTCGAGCCAAGCGAGGCGCGGCTCGGGCCGCATGGTCACGCGGGCGCGCGCGGGCTTCTCCGCCCAGCGACCGATGCCGGAAAGGAGCACCGGCAGGATCTGCTGATCCACGACGCCGTTCACTAACCCCAGCGTCCACGCGACGCGTTGCCGGCAGACGAGCACCCCTGCGCCGGGCTCGACCTTGATCCGAGTCTGCGGCATCTGGTCGACGCGGAAACCGAAGATTAGATTCCAATCGCGCGCCGGGGCCATGCGCAGCGCGAGCGGCAGTGCCTTGCCGTTCCAGGTGAGCTCGAACGCGGCGGACTCGAACCCGTCCGCTTCCTCGATCGGCGGGTAGCTCAGGATCCCAAGATCGACCTCCACCGCCTTCGAGGTCGGATTCCAGAGCGAGTCGACGGTGGTCGCGACCGCGAGGCTCTCGGGCGCGAGCGGAACGCGCACATCGACGTGGCGCGAGCGGAGAATGACGGATGGCTCATCAATCGGGAAGGGTGAGGCGATCCCGGCGTGCGGCCTCGCTGGCACCGCCGCCACGCTCGAAGCGAGGGCTCCGAGCAACACAATGCCGATCACGACGCCGCGAGCTCGCTCCCACGCGCGTTCACTCGCGCGCGTGCCCGCGCGTTCAGCCACGAAGCGCGCTCCACTTCGGCGCGAGCATCGCACGCACCTCCCGCGCGATCTCCGGTGAACGCGGGCTCAGCGGAGCCTCGACCACGAGCGGCGCCTCGCGCGCTCCAGTCGCCACCTCGATCGCCGTGCGCACGCCGATCGCCAAGCCATCGAGGTCATAGCCTCCTTCGAGCGTGAGCGCGAGCCGCCCCGGGCAGTGCCGTTCCGCCCATCGCGCGAAGAGACCGAAGAGCGCCTCGAAGCCGCGCTCGGTCATCGCCATCCCGCCCATCGGATCGTTTTTCCAGGTGTCGAAGCCGGCGGAGACGAGGATCAGCTCCGGTTGCCATGAGTCGACGATCGGCTCGACCACCGACGAGTAGAGGCGGAGGAAGTCAGCGTCGCCCATGCCGGCGTTCATCGGGAGGTTGACGGTAAAGCCTTCGCCCGCGCCCTCGCCGATCTCGTCGAGCCAGCCGCTGCCCGGATAGAAGGGGAAGCGGTGGCTCGAGACATAGAGCACCTCGCTTCGATCGTAGAAGATGTGCTGCGTGCCGTTGCCGTGATGGACGTCAGGATCGAGCACGAGCACGCGCTTGAGGCCGAGCTCGCGCACGGCGAAGTCGGCCGCGATCGCGATGTTGTTGAAGAGGCAGAAGCCCATCGCGCGATCGCCTTCGGCGTGATGGCCGGGCGGACGCACGAGGGCGAAGGCGCCGGCCGCGCTTCCCTCCACCACCGAGCGCGTCGCGTCCAAGGTCGCGCCCGCCGCGAGGAGCGCCGCGTCGTAAGAGTCGGCGGAGGTCATGGTGTCGGCGTCGAGTTGGATCGCGCCGCGCCCGGCGGTCGAGGCGACGATGCGAAGATGGCTGCTCGAGTGCACGTGGGTCAGAAGGCGCGGATCGGCGCTGGTGGGCGCGAGCTCGATCGCGCCCACGATCGGTGCCGCGTCGAGCGCTTTGTGGATCGCGCGCAGGCGCCCCGCGTGCTCGGGGTGATCCCACCCGGGATCGTGCTCGAGGAAGCGGTCGCTTCGGTAGATCTGAAACGGCGCGCGGGCCATGGCTCCTCCGTCGATGGGTGGTGAAGTGCCGAGAGTACGAGCCTCGCGCGCGCGGGACAAGTCGAGCGGCATCGATGAAGCGAAGTCGCGCTGGGGAGAAGGCGCGCGCGAGCCGTACTCTCCTGTAAGCGCGGCCGGGGCGCCCTTCGTCCTTACGCCCGACACCGGGGACTGACGGGGACCGCAATTATGCAGGACACAAGCTCGGATCTGGAGTTGGCGAGGCAAGCCGCACGCGGCGACGAAGCCTCCTTCCGGCGAATCTACGAGTCGACCTGCGACCGCCTCTTCTCCCTCCTGAGCTATCAGGTGGGCGACCGCGACCAAGCGCGCGATCTGCTTCAAGAGACCTTCGTTCAAGCCTGGAAGCGGATCGGCGACTACCGCGGCGAGGCGCCGCTTTCGAGTTGGCTCCGCATGATCGCGCTTCGGAAGGCGATCGATTGGAAGCGTTCCGCACTCAACCGCATCAAGCGCACGGTGGAGCTCCACGAGACGACGGCGACGGTCGAGACCGATCACGACGGCCTTCGTTTCGCCTCGGAGCAGGCCACATTCCATCGCGCGCTGGCGAAGCTCTCGCCGATGCAACGCGGAGCCCTCCTCTTGCGCGAGTGGGAGGAGTGGGACTTCGCCGCGGTAGCGCAAGCCTTGGGCTGCAAGGAGAGCACCGCACGCGTCCATCACACGAGGGCACGCGAGAAGATGCGGGATCTCCTGGGCCGAACCGACTCCGTCAGAGCCGAGGGTCTGAAAGGGCAGATCGTATGAAGGAGCAATTCGATCGCTTCGAGAAGCGCCTGACCCCGGGGGAGAAGGCGCGTGCATGGGAGGAAATCGCGGCGCGTGGACCGTCGGCGCGGCCGCATGAGAGTTGGTGGCGTACTCGTTGGATGTGGCCGGCGGCGGCGACGGTCGCCGCGGCAGCGATCCTCGCGGTGATGCTGATCAAGCCGGCCGCGCACCTTCCGAAGAATGCGCCGGTGGCGATGGAGATGGATCGAGTGAAGGAGCGGCAGAACATTGATGCGCCGCCGCCGATGGGTGAGTCGGTGAGCAAGCCGATGCTTGATGGCGGTGCGCCCGCCTCGGATCTCCCGACGCAGAGCGAGTCGATGCTGCGCGCGGCGCCTCGCGATCGCGCAGACCAGGATGAAGCGAAGCGAGAAGACACGCAACGCGTGGAGTCGCCCGCGGCGCCGGGAGGCATGGAGGGCCAGGCCTCCGTC
>CAZZAH010000172.1:0-8516 GCA_964652115.1 uncultured bacterium
GATCCGCGTGCTCGAGTCGGTGATCGTCGCGAGCGCGCCACATGTCCGCGAGGGCGCGATCGTCGCGGACACGGCGAGCGTGAAGGTGTGGCCGGCGCGATGGCTGCTGCGGCACCTCCCCTTTTCGGTCGACGTCGTCGCGACCCATCCGCTCTTTGGTCCCGACTCGGCGGAGGACGGGCTCGCCGGAAGGAAGATCTTCGTCGCGCCGCTCAGGCTCCGGCATCCCCGCGCGGTGCACCGATTCCTAACCTCGCTCGGGCTCGAGGTCAGGATCGGGTCACCGGAGGAACATGATCGCGAGATCGCGGACACGCAGGCGTTGACGCACTGGATCGGACGCGCGCTCGAACGCTTCGGCGCGACGCCGCGGCCGCTCGATACGGTGGGATACCGGCGGCTGCTCGAGATCCTGCACTACGTCAGCCGCGACTCGTGGGAGCTCTTTCAGGACATGGAGCAGTGGAACCCGTACGCGGCCGACACGCGCAGGAGGTACCTAGAGGTTCTCCGAACGCTGGACGACGAGCTGTCTAGCCCGGACCCGCGAACGGGCGCGGGCTAGACCGAGTCAAGCGCAGCGCTGACCCTGTGGTTCGATCTCACCGGACCAAGACCACCTTCGACTCCTGGTTCTCACCGCTTGCCACGACGCGAACGAAGTACACCCCCTGCGGCACCAGACGGCCTTGTGCGTCTCGCCCGTCCCACGTCAGCTCGGACGTGCCGGCCGACAGCTGTGAGGACGGCAGGAGCACGCGCACCGCACGCCCCGATGCGTCGAACACGGTCGACGCGACCTGCTCCGGCCGGGCAAGCGAGAGGCGCACGCTCGCAACGTCGCGCATCGGGTTCGGCGCGGAGGACGAGAGCTTGAGCGTCGAGAGGAGCGAGCCTTCACCGTCGACGCCTGCGGCATTCAACGGGCAAGTCGTCGGCATCATGACCAACCCCTCGGTTCCGCACGAGACGTAGACCACGCCGCGCGCGACGGTGACCTCTTCGCTGGTGGCGGGAAGCATCGCGCTGCCGACGATCTTCGGCGCGGCCGAATTCGAGAAGTCCATCACCCAGAGCCCGCCCGGATTCGAATCGCCGACCATGTAGGCGTTCGTCCCGTCGATCGCGGTGTCGTTGGCCCAGGCCGCCCCGTTGAGTTGACTCACCGTGACCGGCGCGGTCGGATCGGTCACGTCATCGATCGCGAATCCCGAGCCCCACAAAGACCGAAGCAGGTAGTGCCCCGACAACCCCACCCCTTCGGCGAGCGTGCCCGGCAGGTTCGCCGCCACTGCCGGGTGAAGCGGATCGGCGATATCCAAGACGTTCACGCCATGGGAGGAACTGGCGAGGTAGAGATAGTGTCCGGACACCACGGCGTCGAGGTTTCGCAGGGACACGGGGATGGTGGCGACAATCGACATCGCGCTCGGATTGCTGCAGTCGGCCACCAGGAGATTGCCCGACCAGCATCCGAGATACGCATAGGAACCGGCGACCGCGATGCACGACACGAACTCCGGCGGAACCAGGCTCTGGTACAGCGTGGGATGAGCCGGATCGCTGAGGTTGATCGACACCAAGCGTCCGCTGGCCACGTTGCTCAGCGCGAAGGCGCGCGTACCGTCGAGGGCGATGTCAAACACGTTCGGAACGGAGAGGGAGGCCACCTGGACGGGGCTGATCGGGTTGCTCAAGTCGAGCACGCGAAAGCCTCCGCCCGCCCCATCCATCCCCAGATAGCCGTAGATCCCCGCCACCTGGAGGGTGTTCACCTTGCCTGTCGGGTGGTAGACCGCGAGCGGACCAGGCGTTGAGCGAGTGCTGATGTCAAAGGCGCTGAAGGGCATGTTGCCCCCCTTCGCCACGTACGCGACATTGCCCACCACCTCAATCGCGGTGATGAAACGACCATCGGGCATCGATCCGATTACGACCGGTGCGTGAGGGTTTCCAACATCAACCGCCTTGATGCAGTTGGTCCCGCTCAGGAACGCGTTCGTACCGGACATCGCCAGGCAGGCCGCGGTGCCGTCGGTCAACACCGCTCCCGCAATCACCGGGAGGGCAGGATTGGACACGTCGGCGATCTGGAGGGAGAAGTCGTCGCCAATGTAGGCGTAGTTTCCGACCACACGCACCGCGAGCGCCTTGCTTGGAGTATCGACCGAACCGAGCGGGGCCGGTGCGGCCGGATTCGCCACGTTGACGATCCGAAGGCCGAAATTGGTGTCCGCGACGTAGGCGCGCGTTCCGACTACCGCGACGTCGCGGGCCTCGCCCGGCGTGTCGAAGGTACCGAGCAGGACCGGTGCGATCGGGTTCGCCAGGTCGAAGATCGAGAAGCCGGCGAGGCGGTAGGCGACGTAGGCCTTCGTGCCCGAGATGGTGATGCCGTCGGCCACGCCGGGCGGGGCCACACCACCCACGATCTGCATCGCGGCCGGATCGGAGACGTCGACCACCTGGACGCCGGCGCTCCCGCACGACACGTAGGCGTAACTCCCTTGGAGCGCGATCGACACCGGGCCGGGCGAGGTGGTGACACTTCCCAGGAGGACGGGTGTCGTCGGGTCGGACACGTCGAGTGCGATCAGGCTCGGCGCGTCGGTCGTCAGGAACGCGACCTGCCCGGAGAGCGCGATGTCCGAACCGTTGCCTGTGTACCTGAGCCCCCCGATCCAGTGCATCGAGGATGAGTAGTCGAAGCAGTCCTGGGCGAATGCGCCACCCGCCGCGGCCAGCGAGAGGGCAGCTAAGGACGCGAGGGCGAAGGCCCCGCGGACGCACTCGCGCCGGCAGGGTCGGATTCCGTGGGGATGGTTGTATCGCATGCTCGGCTCTCCAGGGATTGGTGCAGTGGGTGAGAGCCCCGAGGCACGTCGGTCGGTCAAGGTACGCGCACCGGAAGCTCGGGGCTAGTCAGAGGTCGTACGCGCACGCTCTGCGGATCTAACCAGACCAAGGAAGAGAGCGATGGTTGCCCATGGCGGAGGAGCCGTGGGCGCGGGCGGAGTGATGGCAGAATGGACGCGAATGCAGGCCGACTCTGCAAGAGCAGGATCGGCGACGGACCGGACGGCGCGCGATCGGAAGCTCCCCCCGGACTCGCGGGGAGGGTTCTCCTAGTGCAGCAACACGACCTTCTGGGTCCGCGACCAACCCTGTCCCGCCGCACGAATCAGATAGGCGCCGCTCGAGAGGGATCGGCCCTCCTCGTCGCGACCATCGAAGACGAAGGGGTGATAGCCCGCGCTCAAGCTTCCGTGGTGAAGCGCCAAGACGCGCCGCCCGGAGAGCGCATACACCGACAGGTCGACGAGCTCGTTCTGCGGTAACGCGAGCCGAAGCGAGGTCTGTCCCACCATCGGATTCGGTCCCGCGAGGATGAGCGCGACGCTGGTCGGAGTGCGTGTCGGATCGGGCGTCGCCGTGGGGTTGAGCTGCGAGGAGCTCCAGATGTCGTAACCGCCAAATCCACCGGGACGCTCGGAGCCGAAGTAGAGCGTGAGTCCGTCGGCGCTGATCACCGGATGGGTCTCGTAGTAGTCGGAGTTGACGAGGCCGTCGAGAAGCGTCGGTGTCTGCCACACGCACGCCACCTTCTCGCTGACGTAGAGATCGCCGCCGCGCGAGAAATAGAGGTGATCGCCCGCCGCGTTGAGCGACCCGGCATACTCGTCCCCGTTGGTGTTGATCGGTGCGCCGATGTTGGTCGGTGCCTGCCAAACGCCCGAGACCTTCTGAGCGATCCAGATATCGTGCCCGCCCAGCCCGCCGGGACGAAGGCGCGCGGTGAAGAGAATCGTAGCGCCATCGTAGGAGACGCCCGGCGCCCACTCCTCGGAACCGACGGTGGAAAGCTGCGTGACCTTCGCTCGACCGCCGTAGACGCCCGCGATCCCGGCCGCGGAGTAGAGGTCCCAGTCGTTGCCGGTGAAATAGAGGGTGGAAGCGTCGCCGGTCAGCGAGGGTGCGTAATCGACGCCGGTCGTATTGACGTTCGCGCCGAGCGTGGTCGAAGCACCCCACGCCGCGCCGTCCCAGCTGCTCTTGTAGAGATCCTGGCGGCCCATGCCACCCGGGCGATTCGAGTCGAAGATGAGGAGTGAGCCGTCGCCGCTCAACGTGGCGCCGTACTCGTCCGCCGCGCTGTTGATGTTCGACCCGAGGTTGGCGGGCTCGCTCCACGCCGCCCAGGCGGGGCTCCCGAGCAGGACCAGGGCGGCCAGAGACGATAGGGCGTGCAGTCGCATGGAAGGGTCCTCCTCGCCAACTCCTGTGTCATTCTCCGCGCGTTGAAGGGACGCGCGCCAGTATAGCAAAAGGCGAACGCTTTGACAGTCGCTCCTCTGGGTTGATAGACTCCGCCGTGCCTTCTTTACCCAGGTGGAGGAACAGGCGTGGCGAGCTCGACCTCGATCAGCATCTCGACGCCGCAGCGATTCGAGGTCGCCGGCCGGCCGTTCTTCTTCATTCCTCGGAGTGGCGCGCTGGTCGAGGCTGACCCCGCCGCCCTTCAGCTGGTCGACTGGCTCGGCGCCCGCGCGGCGATCGACGGCGTAACCGACGAGGCCGCGCTCCACGAATACATCGCCGCCAACTTCGATCCCAAGGCGGCGCGCGAGGCAGTGGAGGGATTCTTCACCTACGGCATCCTCGCCGGGCAGACGCTGGTCCAGATCTCTCGACCCAAGGTCACGCCGCAGGCGATCCCGGTCCGCCACCTCATCACCTCGGTCTCGCAGGCCTGCAACCTCCGTTGCGGCTACTGCTATGCGGACTTCGGCCACTATCGCCGCGATCCCGACATGATGGAGCTTGCGACCGCGCGGAAGTACGTCGACTTCCTGCTCGAGAACTCGGGCGGTGCGAAGCAGGTGGTCTACACCTTCTTCGGCGGCGAGCCGCTGCTCAACTTCCCGGTGATCGAAGAGGCGGTTCGCTACGGACGCGAACGCGAGAAGGATCACGGCACGCACATTCAGTTCGGGCTCACCACCAACGGCACCGTCATGTCGCGGGAGATGATCGACTTCTTCGTCGAGCATGACATCGAGGTGACGATCAGCGTCGACGGGAGCGCCAAGGTGAACGATCGCCTTCGCCCGTTGGCCGGCGGCGGCGGAAGCTTCGATCTTCTGGCCGAGCGGATCGGTCCCCTGCTCAAGCGGCGCCCCACGCCCGCTCGCGTAACGGTCACGAATCAGAACCTGGACCTGCTCGACACCTTCTCGACCCTCGACGGCATGGGCTTCTACGAGGTCGGCTTCTCCCCCGTCTCGACCGCGGACCCTCGCTTCGCGCTTTCGCACGGTGATCGCGAGCGCTTCGTCGACGGGCTCGAGGCGCTCTCGGACCGAACGCTCTCCTCCATCGCGAAGGGGCGCGTGCTCGGCTTCAGCAACCTGCTTCAGCTGATCCGTCAGATTCACGAAGCGGAGCGGCACGAGCATCCTTGCGGCGCGGGGATGAGCCTCTTGGCCGGCAATTCCGACGGCGAGCTCTACGCCTGCCATCGCTTGATCAACGACAAGGAGTTCTCCATGGGCTCCGTGGCCGAAGGCGTCGATCGTGAAGCACAGGCTTCACACCTCGATCGATTGCACGTGGACCAGAAGACCCCGTGCGCGACCTGCTGGGCCCAGGGTCTCTGCGGCGGAGGTTGCTACGCGGTGGCGAAGACCGAGACCGGAAGCAGCGCCTCGGTCCCCTTCGAACATTGCGATTCGATTCGACGCTGGTATCGGCGCGGCATCGAGGCCTACGCCGAGCTCAGCGTGAAGCATCCTGAAATGCTGCCGAAGATCGTGCGCGCGTCGAAGACGCTCGAGTCGTACGAGCAGGCGCCGGTATGAGTGGGCCGTCTCTAACGAGCGGGAAGAAGGAGGAACGATGAAGCCGGTCAACAAGCGGGCACAGGACGTAGAGAAGCCGCCGACACCGGAGCTCGAAGGCTATGCCTGCTCGAATTGCTGCGTGTCCTACGCGCCGGGCTGGGAGGTCAGCTCGGGCGGTTCGCCGGATCCTTGCCCCTGGATGAGCGACCTGCACCTTTGCTACTCGGCAGGCTGTTACTGGGGCGCCCAGGTGCCGGACCAGAATCAGTACCCGACCTGGTTCGACGCCTGCAGCCAGCTCCAGAACGATTGGGCTCAGCTCTGCACTGTGCCCGACGTCTAAGCAGCTTTGCGGTTCAGGCAGCGCAACCGGCGGCGCGACGACCCAGGATCCAGCGATGAGAAAGGAAGCATTCATGCGCGAAGCGCGACGTTCGTCGATCAAGGGAGCGCTCACCGCGGGGGTCGCCTTCTGCGCGGTCGGCGCGGCGCTGCTCGCGTCTTCTTCCGCCTCCGCCACCACGGTGGTGACCGCGAGCAACACGATCCTGGCACTCGATGGAGAAACGCTGAAGACGATCGCGACCGTGCCGGTCGGCGCCTTCGTCGAGGAGTTCGCCGCGACCCGAGATGGAAGCCGCGTCTTCCTCGCGACGAGTCACGGAGTGCTCGCGCTCGATCCGTCCACCTGGACGCTCTCGCAGCCGATCACCGATCGCCCCGTCCAGAGCATGGAGCTTTCGGCCGACGGAACGAGCCTCTTCGTCCTCGACTACCAGGTGAAGTCGCTCTCCGCCACGCAGCGCTCGCCCGAGGACTATCGCGCGATCACGATCAGCACCGCCGACCTCTCGATCGAACCCTTTGCGACCTATGATCATCGCGTCTTCGATCTTGCCGCGCCGCTGGCGGGCGGATCGCTCTTCACGCTGGAGAAGGACGCGGGTGAACTGCTCGAGATGACCAAGGGCGCGAACGTCGCGATCTCGACCGTGAGCCTCGCGCCGGGCGGAGACAAGACGAACGGGATGTTCCTCCGCCTGCTCCTCGATCCGACGCGCGGGCGACTCCTTCTGCCGCAGCTCGGCGAGCCGGGCAAGATTTGGGTGATCGACGGCCGCAGCCACGCGGTGCAGTCGTTCGAGTTTCCGAAGGCGGGGCTTCCCGTGCGCGGCGCGGCGCTCTCCCGCGACGGATCGCGCCTCTATCTCTCGGCGCTCCAGTCGATCTACGCGCTCGACGCGGAGACGGGCCGCACGCTCGGCGCCGCCACGCTCGAGGGCGCGTTCCAGCAGGTTGCGGTGAGCCCTGACGGCGCTTCGCTCTTCGTGACTGCGCCGGTCTACGGCAAGGGCGGCGGCGTGGCCAAGCTTCGCGCGAGCGACCTCTCGGTCGAGAAGGTGGTCGAGCTCTCGGAGATCTCCCCCTACGCGATCATCACGCTCGATCGCTGAGCGTCGAAGCTCGAGGAACGCGGCATCGCTGCTCCTCTGCCTCGCCCTCGCGCCGACGTCGGTTCACGCGGAAGCGCTGGTCGTGGCCGGTGAGGAGCTTCTAGTCGTATCCCTCGACGATTCGATGCGCGCGTCGACCCTCTCCCCGACCCTTCCACTGGGCGGAGTGTGCAGCGAGATCCTTCCCTTCGGCGGGCGGGCGCTCGTGGCGCACTCCGGCGGGCTCCTCCGCCTCGTGCCGAGCGCATCGCCCAATCAAGCGCCCGAGCTGACGCCTCTCCTCTCGCGCCGATTCCTTGATGGCATCGAGCTCGATCGCGACGGCTCGATCTTGGCACTCGAGCATCCGCGCGAGGAGCATGGCGAAGCGGACGAGTCGCACGCGGTCCTCCGCCTCACACCGGGCGGAGAGCTCGATACCGTGGCGACCGCCTCGCCCGCGGCCTACGACCTCTTCCTCGACACGCAGAGCAGGCACTTCTACGTCACACACCTTTCGGGGCGGACGGTCGAGTCGTGGAGCGAGACGAAGGACGGTTGGCGGCATGAGCCCGACCTCCGGGTCGAGGACCCTACGCTCGCCTACAAGGACGAGCCTCGCGACGATGCCTTTTGGCTCGCGCGACTCGCCTTCCCCACGCAGGGCTCGCCGTGGCTGTTGCTCGAAGGTCGGGATGTCCAACCTCGCCTCCTCGCGATCGAGGAGAACCAAGTGCGGCGCCTCTTCGCCTGGGAGCAACCGTTTCTCGCGCGCAACGGCGCGATCGCATCCGATGGCGCGACGCTCTACCTGAACGCGGGCCGCGCGATCTTCGTCTACGACGCGAAGGCGGGCGCTTCGCGGCAAGTGAGCCTCGGCTCGACCCCCGCGATCGCGGTCGCCGCGTCCGCCGACGGACGATGGGTCGCCCTCCTCTTCGGTGAGTCGCGCGAGAGGAGCTTGGTCGAAGTCTGGGACGCTGCGATGAGCCGGCGTGCCCTCTCGATTCGAGTGCCCGGCGCGGCTCGGGCGATCGCATTCCTCGAGCGCTGAGCGGGACGAGCCGCGCTGGTCGCTGCACTCTCGACGGAAGCTGGTAGACTCGGACAAATGTGCAAGCGATCGATGGAAGCGAAGCGCCGCGAGTCGGCGGACGCGTGAGCTCGACCTCGCCGGGGCGCGGGCTCGCGCGCTATTGGCCCGTCCTCCGACCTCATCGAGGGCGCATCGCCGCCATCCTCT
>CAZZAH010000173.1:0-8443 GCA_964652115.1 uncultured bacterium
ACGCTCTTACCCCCGACTAGACAGGGATTTTTGATTTGACAGGGTTTGGGGTGGGTGCTAGTTTGCCGCCGCGCTAAGTGTCGCGAAGATAGTTAGTTCCGCGAGATTTGAGCTCCGGTGCTCACACGACTCATCTCGACACTGGGCGCGCGATGCCGGTCCGCTCGGACACGCGCCAGAGGGGAGCGCGGCGAGAGTCGGCAGCGTCGATGCACGCCGCATCCGCGAGGAGGTAGAGAATGACCAAGGCCGATCTCGTCGATGAAATCGCGCAACGCACGGGACTGACCAAGAAGGACGTCGCTGAGACGGTGGACGAGCTGCTCGAAGGTGTGGCGCGTGCGCTCATCGCGGGCAAGCACATCGAGATTCGTGGCTTCGGCACCTTCAAGGTCAAGGATCGGAAGCCGCGCATCGCGCGCAACCCGAGGACGGGAGATCAAGTGCCGGTTCCTCCGCGCCGTGTCCCGGTGTTCAAGGTCTCGAAGGAACTGAAGGACAAGGTGGCCAACGCCTGACGCCTCGCCGGCGAAGAGCGGCGACGGGCGCGGGGGAGAAGCCTGGGAATGACGCCGGTGCGGGGCGAGAGGCTTCGGTCGACGCGTCCCACAGCCCACGCCCTGCGGCCGGGCGCCTGAGCCTCGTTCCGACGCCGATCGGCAATCTCGACGACGTCACGCTTCGCGCGCTCAAGGTACTGCGTTCCGCCGACTGGATCGCCGCGGAGGACACGCGACGAGCACGCATCCTCCTGCAGACCTTCGATATCGCGAAACCGGTGGTGTCGCACCATGCCCACAACGAGCATCGCGAAGTGCCACGGCTCATCGAGCGGTTGCGCCGCGGCGAGAATGGCGCGCTCGTGACCGACGCCGGCATGCCGGGCATCTCGGATCCCGGATACCTTCTGCTTCGCGAGTGCCGCCGCGTCGGTGTGCCGGTGGAGGTTCTCCCTGGAGCATCAGCGGTGATCACGGCGCTCGTCGCTTCGGGTTTCCCGCCCGAGCCCTTCGCCTTCGAAGGGTACGTGCCTCCCACCAGCGGACGCCGCCGCGACTTCCTCGCGCGAGTCGGGCAAGATCCGCGGACGGTGGTGATCTTCGAGACCCCGCATCGCTTGCTCGCTACTCTGGCGGTCGCGCGCGAGCTGATGGCGGACCGTCCGATCGCGGTCGCGCGCGAGCTCACCAAACTTCACGAGGAGATTCGGGTCGGCACCGCGGCCGAGTTGCTCGAGATCTTCGTCGAACCGGTGCGCGGGGAGATCGCGTTGGTCCTCGCTCCGAAAGGACGGCACGGCGAATGGACTCGCTGAAGCGCTTGCTCAAGGACTGGGTGCGCGGAGCGGCGCGCCCGATCGGCTCCGCGCTCGCGAGCCTCGGGATTTCCGCCAACGCGGTCACTGTCCTCGGTGTGGTCTGCGCGATCCCG
Organism: uncultured bacterium; assembly: GCA_964652115.1. GTDB lineage: Bacteria > Eisenbacteria > RBG-16-71-46 > CAIMUX01 > CAIMUX01 > JADJQY01. The sequence continues at coordinate 1,432 of CAZZAH010000173.1, forward strand.
GCTGCCTATGCCTTCTATGCCGGGCACTACCTTCAGGCGTTTTTCTATCTGCTCGCGAGCGGGCTCTGCGATCTCTTGGACGGCGCGGTCGCGCGCTCGCGAGGCGGCAGCGGGACGAAGTTCGGCGCCGCGCTCGACTCCACCTTGGACCGTTACGGCGAGGGGCTCGTGCTCGGCGGTATCACCTTGGGCCTCGCCGCGCGCGGCGCTCCCTTCTGGCTTCTACTCCTCTCGATCCTCGTCGGCATCGGCTCCTATCTCATCTCCTACGTGCGCGCGAGAAGCGAAGGGCTCGGCATTTCCTGCGAGGTGGGGATCCTCGAGCGTCCGGAGCGCCTCGTCCTGCTGCTCGTGCTAGCGCTGTGGGGAGAAGGCGGAGCTCCCTGGATCCTGGGTGCGCTCGCCGTGCTCTCGCACATCACGTTTCTGCAGCGACTCGCCGCGGTCAAGCGCGGCGCGGCCGACCCGCGTCGATGAGCGGCGTCCTCATCAGCTTCGAGGGGACCGAAGGCGCGGGCAAGACGACGCAGCTCGATCTTCTGGAGGCATCGCTCCGCGCGCGTGGTCAGCAGGTGCTTCGCGTGCGAGAGCCGGGCGGCTCGGCGCTGGGGGAGAGGATCCGCTCGATCCTGCTCGATCGAGGCGAGGTGGGCATGGAGCCTTGGGCAGAGCTCTGCCTCTACGTCGCGAGCCGGGCCCAGCTCGTGGCGGAACGCGTACGACCGGCGCTCGCCGCGGGGCAAATCGTGCTCGCCGATCGATTCGGGGACGCATCGGTCGCCTATCAGGGGGGCGGCCGTGGCCTCGGCGCACGTCGCGTCGCCCTGCTGAACGACTGGGCCACGGGAGGTCTGCGACCGGAGCGCGTCTTCCTCTTCGACCTCGAGCCGGAGGTCGGGCTCGAACGGATCCGCGCGGCGCGAGGCATGCAGAGCTTCGATCGCCTGGAGGCGGAGGCGCTGGACTTTCATCGCCGTGTGCGGCGCGCGTACCGAGCTTTGGCGCGCCGGGAGCCTAAGCGCTATCTCGTCATCGACGCCGGCCTCGAGGCGACCGTGATCGAGAGGCAGATCGCCGAAGAGGTGACGCGGGTCATCGAACGAGCACGGTAATCCGAGCCGACGCTTCCCCGCGACGCAGGCGACTCCGATATACTCCCGCGATGATTCCTCGCATGCATTACTCCCGCATGACTCCTCGATCCTCGCTGCTTTCTCTCTCGATGAGGCAGAGCGCTGAGGTAGTGGCCTCAAGCGATCTCGACCAGAGGCCGGTGTCGCATGGATCGTGACGCGCTCCGCGAGATGCTGGCGCAGATCGCGGCCGGTTCGATCACGGTCGAGGACGCGCTCGATCGGCTCGAGCGCTTTCCGCTCGACGATCTCGGCGACCTCAAGCTGGACCATCACCGCGCGCTCCGGACCGGGATCCCGGAGACGATCTTCGGACAAGGGAAGACGAAGGACCAGATCCTGCGCGCGGTCGAATCGCTCGTCGCGGCGGGCTCTCCTGTTCTGGTCACACGCCTTGCTCCCGACGTGGGGGAGCTTCTGGCGGAGCGGTGGCGCGAAGGGGAGTGGCACCCGTCCGGGCGGATCTTCGCCCTTGCGCGGCCCGACGCACCCGCGCCGGTCGGCTTGGTGGCGGTCGTCTCGGCGGGAACGTCCGACCAACCAGTGGCCGAGGAAGCGGTGCTGACCGCGCGCGCGCTCGGCGCGAACGTCGAACGCGCGTATGACGTCGGCGTGGCGGGGCTTCATCGCGTGGTTGCGCAGCGTGACCTCTTGAAGCGCGCTCGGGTGGTGATCGTGGTCGCGGGGATGGAGGGCGCGCTCGCGAGCGTCGTCGCCGGGCTCGTCCCCTCGATCGTCATCGCCGTTCCGACCTCGATCGGCTACGGCGCTTCGTTCGGAGGGCTCGCCGCGCTCCTCGCGATGCTGAACAGTTGCGGCTCGGGTGTCCTCGTCGCCAACATCGACAACGGCTATGGGGCGGGGGTCGCCGCCGCGCGCATCAACCGCCTGGCGGAGAAGTAGGAGAGCCTCGCATGCGGATCGCGTACCTCGAGTTTTGGACCGGGCTCGGCGGCGACATGCTGGTCGGCGCGTTCCTCGATGCCGGCTGGCCCGAGCAGCGCTTTCTTGAGGTGGTCCAGGCTCTGGGGCTGGGTCCGCTCGAGGTCAGCGTCGAACGACGGACGCACGGCGGAATGTCGGGGCTCGGGATCCAGGTGCGCGCCGCGCATCACTCGCACGAGCGGCACCTCTCGGAGATCGAATCGCTGATCCGAGCGGCGGCGCTGCCGGAACGGGCGAAGGAGGCCGCGATCGCGGTCTTCCGTGCTCTCGGTCGGGCGGAGGCGCGGATCCACTCGATCCCGATCGAGAGGGTCCACTTCCATGAGGTCGGAGCCGCCGATTCGATCATCGACATCGTTGCCTCCGCGGTGGCGCTCGCGGATCTGTCGATCGATCGGTTGGTCGCGGGCGTGATTCCGATGACCTCGGGCTGGGTCGAGATGGAGCACGGCCGTTTGCCGGTCCCCGCGCCGGCGACCGCGCTGCTGCTCGAGGGTTGGCCGCTTCGCCCCGTCCCGATCGAAGGGGAATTCTTCACCCCGACCGCGGCGGCGCTGATCTCGACCTTGGCCGAGCCCCGAGCCGAGATTCCGGCGATGACGGTCGAGAGGGTCGGGTACGGCGCGGGCACGAAGACCCATCCCGCGCTCCCCAATCTGGTCCGACTTTGGATCGGAGAGGCGAGAGAAGCGGAGGTCGCTCCAGGCGGCGGCGAGACGGAGGCGGTGGCGGTTCTGGAGACCCAGATCGACGACATGGAGCCGCGTCAGCTCGCCGCCTTGGCCGAGGACCTGCTCGAGGCGGGCGCGCTCGACGTGCTTCGCTCCCCGGTGACCATGAAGAAAGGCCGGCTCGGCACCATGCTCACCGTGCTCAGCCGCCTCGAGCTCGCCCCCGACCTACGCCGCCTGCTCCTCGACCGTTCGACCACGCTCGGGGTCCGCTTCCGCGAGGAGCGCCGCCAGGTCCTCCGCCGATGGATCGAGACCGTGGAGACCGAGCATGGACCGGTGCGCGTGAAGTGGGCGGCGGCGCCGAGCGGCCCGCGGCCCGCGCCGGAGTACGAGGATGTCGTGCGGTTGGCTCGGGAGCGCGGGGTCAGCTTCGAGCGGATCGATCGCGCGGCGCGGGACGCGGCCCACGCCTTAGGACCGCGAATCTCTGGGGGAAGTGGCTCGGCCGGTTGACATGCTCAAATTCTGTCGGCTATGATCGCGGCCAGCTGAACTGCAAGGCTGGGCGAAGGGCAACAGAGCAAGACACCAAAGCAGCAACCATAGCAACACAGCTGAACACACTCGACGTCGGAAAGTCCCCCCCCGTTAGCGCACTGAGAGAATGTTCCTGTGACGCCGTCCGGGATTCCGCGGTCTTCGGGATGTAAGCGTCGTGCTCTGTTCTCTCTTTGCTCGCCTATGACAAATGCTCGCTAAGACAATTGCTCGTTAAGACACGGGCTCACCATCAATCGGGCCAGCGCAGTGATCGGGCCTGGTGCGGATTCGCCGATCGAGGCGGGAGAACTCCCAGCACGGAGGGAGCCTGCGGACCGGCGGCCGGATGGTAGGTCCGCAGGACTGACCGAGTTTCGATGCATGACCGATGTCCCAAGCGTATCCGGACGTAACTCACCGCAGCGAGAGGGTCCGGAGCCGCGTCAACCCAGAACCTAACGGAGGCAGACAATGAGGAAGTGCTCTGCGTTGATGGTTTTGGCCCTCGCGGCCACAACGTCAGCGACCGCTTTCGCAAGAGCTCCGCAGGGCGGCGTACTCTCGATGCAGGACGATCCCAATCGTCCCGGCGTCGGAAGCGACATGCCGCTCCGCGCACCTCAAGGATTCGCTCGCGCGGATACCTTTTGCTACGGCTACGTCCAGACGATCAGCGGCGCGCTCTACGCGGTGCCCGGTGATGTGTGGACCTTCGACCATGGCGCCGGCGGTGCCGAGGGCTGGTACTCGGTAGACGTGTCCGCGAATCCGGGTGCGTTCTTCAAGCGCATCGACGCGGCCGCTTGGGCCGGTCACGGCAACCTGTCCACGGCGCCGATCATCGCCGGCACGGCCAGCGCTTGGGTCGGCATCTACGAAGACGAGGCCGATGCCCTCTGCTGGGTGGCCGGTCTTGGATACGGCAACAACTGGTGCCAGCGTTGGGAGAGCCCTTCGCTTGCCTACACCGGCACCGGTGACATTGCCATCGACTTCGATTACTTCAACGACACCGAGACGGCCTTCGACTATTCGAAGATCGGCATCCGTCTGAGCGATGGAAACAGCTTCGCGCTCAACGGCCTCGGCTACGACAACAAGATCGGCGATCCGTCGACCAACACCTACGCGCACACCTCGGTGACGGCCTTCGGAAGCAACTTCCTCGTCAACGGCTTCCGCATCGTCTTCGAGATGACGGCGGACGGCGGCTACTCGGACGAAGACGGTGATTGGGCCACGACGTACGGTCCGTTTGGCGTCGACAACATCGTTCTGAGCGGCACCGGCATCGGCTCCACCGTGACCTACAACTACGAGTCGGGTACGCAGGGCTGGACCGCCAACACCTGCGGCGCGATCGGTAGCTTCTGGGGCATCGCGAGCCTGAACAACTACACCATCCTCGACCCCTGCGCCTGCCGGCTCTCCGGCAACGTGATGGAGTTCCACCAGAACACGGGCGACGCCGGCGATCACCCCGTCGGTCAGCACGCTCAAGCCTTCTCGCCTCCGGCGAACAAGGGCGCTCTCGGTGCGAGCTTCAACAAGGTCATCGGATACTGGGACATGTACGCCGTGATGCCGCAGGCGAACGGCGTGTTCTATCGTCCGGGCTGGAACTTCTTCCCGTTCGTTTGCCCCGAGACCGGCAACACCCAGTGGTCGGGACGTAGGGGAGGCGACAGCTTCTTCTATGTCGGTACCGACCCGGTCTGCTTCCAGTCGAACGACGTGGCGACCGACCAGGGAATCCCCGGCGACTGCCAGCTCATCGGAATGGTCCTCGAGGTCTACTCCTCCTGCGATGCCTTCGCGATCCCGCCGAGCATCTGCACGAACATCACCAACTTCTCGCCGATCTTCGACAACGTCGAGCTGTGCGTGACGGGCGTTCCGAATGCGCCGGTGATCTCGTTCGAGCTCGGTGGAAACTACATCGACGGCTTCGGCATGCTGCCGTCGCCGAGCGTGCTCTCGACGACCAACCCGGGCAACGCCGACATCACCTATGACGTCCACCGTGACAATCCGACCCCGGATCTGCTCGGTGACTCGCTGATCGTCAAGGGCCCGGTCCCGTCGGCCTCGACCAAGTGGGAATCCAAGATGTGGTGGCGTATTCGCCGCGAGGGTCCCGGCACCGGGATCGCGGGCTACACCACGTGGAAGGACGCGGTCCGCGATGGTCTGAACATCGTCGGCGCCAACGGTCAGTTCACCTTCGGGTGGATGGACTCGCTGCAGTCCGGCGCTCAGATCGCCAGGAACAAGTTCATCTCGGAATTCCGCGAGAACGACGACGACTTCCAGGGCGAGAACAGCAACAACAACGAGATGATCCGGGACGGCATCCTGCCTCCGGGCACTCAGATTCAGTACTTCCTCACGGCGAACTTCACCTGCTCGCCGACCCAGTACTACTACCTGCCCGACACCACGGGCGGTAACTTGCTGGAGTTCGAGATCCTCCCGAGCTGGCGGATGGACGCGGGCGTCGCGAAGTTCCCCTGCATCCTCTGCGTCGACCTCAACACGGGGAACCAGTTCTACGTCGAGAACGCGCTGAACGTCATCCTGAACGGTGCCGGTCCGGGCGCTCCGATTCCGAACCCGACGAAGTGGGATCGCTACGACTACAACGACGCGTCGTCCAACTGGAACGCGCCGATGGCCCGCTCACTGGGCGGCAACAACGGCGTGAACTTGGTCCAGCTGCTCGGCTACCGCCAGATCATCAACTACATCGGCACGTCGACCTCTGGGTCCATGGAGACCCAGGACTTCACGTTGTTCGGTGACTGGATGTCGGCGGTGGTGTGTAACGGAAACGGTAACGGAGTCGGTGGTCGCCAGGGCTTTATCGGCAATGGTGACAACTACTCCTTCCTGCTTTCCGCCACCAACCCGAGCTTCATGGTCAACTACCTCGGCGCGAACAATAAGTGCGACGCGTACAACGTCGACAACTGCGGTCCGACCAGCCCGCCGGACGAGAGCTTCTGCGTCCGCGTCAACAACGCGTCGGGTAGCCAATTCGCCCCGCAGATCAACTACGATCTGTTCGGCAACTGGTGCCCGCAGAAGTACACCTTCGACGTGTTGTCGGTCGTCGGCAGCGGTATCGGTAACCGCGTCTTCAACGACTACGACCGGGTCCCGCCGACCAACGTCAACTACGCGCAGGTCGTGAAGTCGGTGACGACGACGAACTCGGACAACTTCCGCACGGTGTTCGACGCCTACTCCTACAATCACATGTCGGAGCGGGACGTTTCGCTCGAGTGCGTGGCTGACTCGGCTCACATCGTTACGGCGGCGTTCAACGAGATCCAGGCGGCTCTGCGCTGGATCTGGGGCGGCGACGCCAACATCCCGAGCCTCTGCGTCAACCCGTGCGCGACGATCGACGTCGACAGCGACAATCCGTTTGAGGGTGGCCCGGCGACGCGTCTGTACCAGAACACGCCGAACCCCTTCAATCCGCGCACGAGCATCCGCTTCTCGCTGGCTGCCAACGGCCCGGCCGAGCTGACCATCTACGACGTCAACGGTCGTAAGGTGAAGTCGCTCGTCAACGGCACGTTGAACGCGGGCGAGCACAACCAGATCTGGGACGGCACGGACGATGCCGGTCACCGCGTTGGTGCCGGTATCTACTGGAGCCAGCTCACGGCTGGTGGCTACACGTCGAACAAGAAGATGGTCGTCCTGAAGTAA
>CAZZAH010000174.1:0-8410 GCA_964652115.1 uncultured bacterium
AAGGTCGCTTGCACGCTGCGCGCGGTCGCGATCAGGCGATCGGTCGCGCGGTCGCGGATCTCGTACTCGGTGCCGAACGACTTGCCGCCGATCCACGACATGCGCACGCGAACGAGCAGCACCTCGCCGACCCAGGCGGGGCTCCGAAAGTCGAGCTCGATGCGCGCCATGACGAAGGGGACGCGCCGGTAATCCATCTCGGGCGACATTGCGCGCCAGTAGGCTTGGCGTCCCACCTCGAGGTAGGTGACGTAGACCGCGTTGTTCACGTGCCCGATCGCGTCGGTATCGCGGAAGCGGATGTCGATCTCCGCCGTGATGGGGAAGTGCTTCATTCGAATGCCCCGATCGTGCCGGACATCTCGATCGCGCCGGTCGCCGCGATCGTTTCGACCACCTCGAGGTGCTCCCAGTTGAAGCTCCGGCGGTGAATGGCGCAGGGCCCGAGCTGCCGCAGCGCCGCGATGTGCGCGCGGGTCGAGTATCCCTTGTGCCGAGCGAAGCCATAGCCCGGGTAGACGCCGTCGTACTCGCGCATGAGGCCATCGCGGAAGGTCTTCGCCAGGATCGACGCGCAAGCGACGATGTGGAAGGTCGAGTCGCCGCGCACCGGTCCCTCTTGCGGGCAAGGCAGATCGGGCAACGTCCGCGCATCGATCAGGAGATGCTCCGGCGCCGGATCGAGCGCGAGCACCGCGCGACGCATCGCGAGGAGCCCCGCCTGCCGGATGTTTATGGTGTCGATCTCCTCCGGCGAGGCGACGCCGATCGCGAAGGCGACCGCGCGCTCCCGGATCTCGAGCGCGAGCGATTCGCGGCGCTTCTCGTCGATCGTCTTGGAGTCATCGGCGCCGAGCACCCCCACGCCTGGCGGGAGGATGACGGCAGCCGCGACCACCGGCCCCGCGAGCGGCCCCATGCCAGCTTCGTCGAGCCCGGCGACGCGCGCGATCCCAGAGCGCCAGAGCGCCCGCTCGCGCGCGAGGAGCTTCCGCAGCCGCGCTTGCAGCACCTTTGGATCGAGCCGGCTCATTCGCGCGTCGCTCAGACCTCGGTCGATCAGAAGCGCGCGAGCACCAGGGTCGCGCGGACCTCGCCGGTGGCGGGATTCCAGGTCAGAGGCGGCGTCACGTCGTGTCCGCCGTCCGCACTGTCACCATGGCCACCGAGCACGAACTGCTGAAGCAAGAAGAGCGCGAAGAGGCTGCCGCCGACGATGGCGAAGGTCTGCGCCTTCGAGTCGTGATCTTCCGAGTCGGCGAAGGCGCTGTCGGCCGCGGCCTCGTTCCCCTCGGCCGCGAACTCCTTATACGAGTCGTACGAGTCGTTGCCCTTCGAGTGCTCGCTGAAGGCGAGGCCGCCCGCGGCGCCCGCGCCGATCAAGCATCCCCACTTGAAGATGCTTCCAACGGCGGAGCCGCCGCCCGAGCCCTCTTCCTTCGGCGCCTTGCTCGCCTTGGGCGGAGGCAGCGGCTTCGGTTCCGGAGGCGTCGACTTCCGATCTTCCTTCGTCGGCTCCGACCCGCCGTCGATCGGCTCCAGGAACTTCATCGCGACCCAGCCGAGGGTGCCGTCGGGCAGACGCACCTGCGCCCATTCGCCCTCCTGGCTGACGAGGGTCAGGACCTCGCCCTTCTTGATCGAATCGACCGCCGGGTTGTCGGTGCCCGGTCCGCTCCGCACGTTCAAGCTGTTGGCCAAGACCCGCACCTGCGTTTCCTTGTCGGCGAAGGCGAGGCTCGGCAGCAGCGGTTGCGCGACCAGGAGCAGGGCCAGAAGTGCGCTCAAGAACCTCTGCATGGGCATGGGTCTCCCGCGAAATGGGTGTGGCCCCGAACGACCGCCGTCCCGGGCGTTGAAAGGAATAGCCGATTGCGCGGCGTGCGTCATCAGCCACTTCGGCACGCTTCCGCCGGATCGGAAGGCCGGGCTATACTGATCCCGCCACAACGGGTGTTGACCAACGAGAGCCGCGAGGTCCCGATGCGAAAAATTGCCTGGGTCTTAGGCTGCGCCACGCTGCTCTCCCTCGCCCTAGGATTGACCCGCCTCCATCGCGAATCCGAGGAGGAGGAAGACGAGGCTCGCCCGAGCGAGTGGTTCTTCACCCAGCGCGCCTATCCGCGGACCGACATCGATCTCGCGGCGCGGAGCCTGGCGCAGGAAGAGGCTCGAGCCATGCTGCCGGCCACGCTCGGCGGACCGGCGTGGCAGGAGGCGGGACCGACCAACATCGGAGGCCGCGTCACCGCCATCGCGTCGATCACCGGCAGCAACACGATCTTCGCCGGCGCCGCGGCGGGCGGCGTCTTCCGTTCGCTCGACGGCGGCGCGAGTTGGACCCCGGTCTTCGATTCGATCGGCGTCCCCTCGATCGGCGCTCTCGCGATCGATCCGACGAACCCGAGCACGGTCTACGTCGGCACCGGCGAAGCGAACGCGAGCGGCGATTCCTTCGCGGGCGACGGGCTCTTCCGCTCGCTCGACGGCGGCGAGAGCTGGGAAGCGATCGGCCTCTCCGACACGCGCCACATCGGCCGCATCGTGATCGACCCGACCGATCCGACCCGCATCTACGTCGCCGCGGCCGGCGGGCTCTTCTCGAAGACACAAGAACGCGGCATCTATCGCTCGACCGACAGCGGCGCGAGCTGGGAACGTCGCCTCTTCGTCAGCGACTCGACCGCCGCGATCGACGTGGCGATCGATCCGATCACACCGACGCGCCTTTACGCCACGATGTGGGAACGACTGCGGAGCGCCAAGAATCGCCGCGTCGGCGGGGTCACCTCGGGGATCTATCGCTCCCTCGACGGAGGCACGAGCTGGACGCGGCTCAGCACCGGCTTGCCCGCGGTCGCGAGCAACGTCGGACGCATCGGCGTCGCCGTGGCCCCCTCCAATCCCCTCGTGGTCTATGCCATCTACGCCGACGATCCGGGCAACTTCATGGGCCTGTACAAGTCGACCAACGCGGGCGACAGCTGGACGCGCGCGAACGACGGCGCGCTCAGCAGCATGTACAGTAACTTCGGCTGGTACTTCGGGAACGTCCGGGTCAGCAACTTCGACCCGAACCGGGTCTACGCTCTCGGGCTCGACCTGTGGCGCTCGACCAACGGCGGCACTTCGTGGACGGTGCTCTCCGACGGCGTCCACGTCGACCAGCACGATCTGTGGATCGATCCCAATTCACCCGGTCGATTGATCCTCTCGTGCGACGGCGGCGTATACACCAGCACGACCGGCGGCTCGCCCTGGACGCATCGCGTCGGGCTCCCGATCTCGCAGTTCTACGCCGGGACGATCGACGCCTCGAATCCGCTTCGCCTCTACGGCGGCCTGCAGGACAACGGCACGGTGCGCACCCCGACCGGCGCGCTCGACGATTGGGAGAACATCTACGGAGGCGACGGCTTCTACTGCCTGGTCGACCCGCGCAATGCGAACGTGATCTTCGCGGAGTCCCAGTACGGCAACCTGGGCAAGTCGACCAACAACGGCGGGTTCTTCTTCGATTGCGTCTCCGGCATCAACTCGAGTGATCGGCGCAACTGGTCGACGCCGTTCGTCTTCGATCCCTCGAATCCCGATCGGATGTTCTACGGCACCTATCGCGTCTATCGCACGACCAACGGCGCCAACAGCTGGACCGCGATCTCGAGTGATCTGACCGGAGGCCCGGGCAGCGCGAACCTGGTCTACGCCACGATCACGACGCTCGCGGTCGCGCCGACCGATCCGGCGCGCATCTGGGCCGGCACCGACGACGCGCGAGTCTGGACCACCTCCAACGGCGGCACCAACTGGCTGAATCGAAGCATCGGGTTGCCCAATCTCTGGGTGACGCGGGTCGCGGTCGATCCCTCGAACGCGCAGATCGCCTATGTGGCGCACTCGGGGTATCGCAGCGACTCTCCGACCCCTCACCTTCATCGCACGACCAACGCGGGGGTGAGCTGGAGCGCGATCGACGCCGGATTGCCGAACGCGCCGGTGAACGCGATCGTGGTCGATCCCGCCGTCACCAGCACCCTCTTCGTCGGAACGGACGTCGGTGTATACGTGTCCTACGATGCCGGCGGCACCTGGATGAGCCTCGCGCCCGGCCTGCCGCTCGACGTGATCCATGATCTGACCTTTCACGCGGCGAGTCGCACGCTGGTCGCCGCGACCCACGGGCGTTCGATGTATAAGCTTGCGCTCGGCCCGCCGACCGCGACGCCGGAGAACCCGGCCCCCGGAATCGGCTCGGCGAACGACCTGGCGCTCGATCCGCCGGCGCCGAATCCGGCCTCGCGAACAGAGACGATCACGCTGCGCTTCCGGACCAGCGATCGCGCGACGAGCGAGCTCGCGCTCTACGACGCGAGCGGGAGAAAGCGCCTGGATCTTCCGAACCGCGGCGATACCGTGACCTTGACGCGTGCTCTGCTCTCCGACCTGTCGCCCGGCGTCTACTTTGCGCGCCTGACCTCAGGTGGACGCTCGGTCTCGCGGCGACTCGTGCTGCTCGATTAGGGAGTGATCGCGACGCTGCACGTATTCGTCGGCGGACTCGGGCTCATCGCCTGGCTCTGGATCACGATCGCCGCGTTCGAGCGACTGCTGCCTCGTGCCCTCGCGCCCGCCGATCGCCTCGCGTTCGCGTGGTCACTGGGACCCCTGACCGCCACCTCGATCGTGGCCCTGCTTCGGATCGCGAGCGTGCCGCACTGGATCGCGGGATCGATCGCGATCGTGGTCGCCCTCGTCCTGCTCCTCGCGGGAAGGCGACGCGCGCGTGGTGCGGGGGAGCCCGGGCCGAGGATCGACCGTCGTGTCGGGGCGATCGGCATCGCGCTGGGCGCATTGCCGGTCGCGCTCTTCTTCGCCCTCCATCACCTCGAGGCGCGAGTCTGGGACTCGCCCTTCCAGACGCAGATCGCGAGCGCGCTTCTCTTCCATCCGATTCCGACGGAGAATCCGTTCCTCGCCGGGGAGGCCTTGCCCTATCCGTGGTGGTTTGGCCTGGAGGCGGCCATGCTGCGTGCAATGACCGGGCTCTCGCTTTGGCGCGTGTTCGCGCTGCTCATGATCCACGGCACGGTCGGGCTCTTCCTCGCGTTGGCGTTGCTGGTGCCGGCGAGAATTCGCACGCGCGGTGGTGCGCGGCGGGCGATGCTCCTCGCCTTCTGGGCGCCGAACGCGCTCACCTGGCTGCTTCTGGTCGCGAGGTGGTTCACCGGCGGGGCGACCGGGCGGACCGCGATTCATGCCGAGCTCGAAGCATGGAGCCGCGTGCTCGATCAGATGGCGCTTGGATACAGCCAGCGTCTGGCTTTTCCGGCGCACAAGTGGTTTCAGGCGGAGCCCTTCGCGGTCGGCCTTTCCTTCTTCTTCCTTTCGCTGCGCGCGGTGACGGAGCTGCGAAGGGGCGGTGGACGCGTATGGTCGCTCCTCCTGAGCGCGAGCCTGGTTTGCTGGATTCTCGTTCACTACATGAGCGCGATGCTCTGCGCCCCGATCCTCGGCCTCGTTGCCCTGCTCGTGCCGCCGCGAAGTATGGGCACGCACCGGCCCGTGCGGCAGATCGTTGTCGCCTACCTCGCCGCGCTCGCGATCACCGCGCCGTATCTCTCGATCACGCTCGGGGCGTCGCTCGCGGCCGGCGGCGCTCGTGAAGCGGCGATCGGCCTCTCGCTCGAGTCGATCGTCGGGCTGCTCGTGATCGCCGTGCCCTATCTGCTCGTGAGCCGTCTCGCGCCGCGCGCTGAGGCGCAGACGGCGGAGACGATGGCGGACGACGGCGAGCGGTTGCTGCTCTGGACCGCGATCGCCTTTGGACTATTCGGGATCGTGCTCAAGCTGTCGGATCAGAACGTGACGAAGGTGCTCTTCCCGGCCGCGTTCCTCGTTCCGCTGCTGGCGTCTCCGGCGCTCGAACGCGCGCTTTCGGCCTCGAGGTGGCGGAGAGTTGCCGCGCGTGCCTTCGTCGTCGCCGCGTTTGCCGGGGCGCTCCTCGTGCTCACCTTCGCGTTCGGTTGGAAGAGCGATCCGATGCTCTATCGCCTCGATCCGCGGCTCGACGCGATCCTCGCGGGGCTCCCGGACAACGCGCTTCTGATCGGGGACGAGGTCCTGCCGACGGAATCACGCCATTCGAGCTATCTGCTTCAGCCGAGCCTGATCGGGCAATGGGGCTTTCGCTCGGAGCTCTCGCGGCGCGAAGGGACGATCACCGCGCTCAAGGGCGCAGCACTTCGCCGCGCGGAGAATGTGCCGGCGACGCGCGAGGAGTGGTGGCCGGCGCCGCGTCCGCGCACCCGCGAGGAGGCTTGGAGCGACCTGACGGCGTTGGGGCGTCCACTCGTCTTCATCGTGCCGCGCGGGGGATGGCTCGGCCTGCCACGCGAATCGCTCGAGGAGCTCGGCCGGTTGGATCAATGGGAGGTGCTGCTCGCACCCACGCCGTTCAAGCCCCGCGCGATACCCGCACCACGCTAGTTGCCTTCGCGGGAGCGCTCGCGATCGAAGCGGTCCCAGTCGATCTCGCTCTCCATCGGCGGTGGGCCGACCTTGTTGTACGCATCGAGCGCCGCCACCTTGTAGCACTCGGCGAAGGTCGGGTAGTTGAAGACGTTGTTCACCAGAAAGTCGATCGTGCCGCCGAAGGCGAGCACCGCTTGACCGATGTGCACCAGCTCGGTGGCCGAGGTGCCGATGATGTGCACGCCGAGCAGCCGTCGATTCTCGCGATGAAAGAGGATCTTGAGCAGCCCGGAGTCGTCGCCGGTGATCGCGCCGCGTGCGATCTCGCGATAGCGCGCGAGGCCGACCTCGTAGGCGATGCCGTCTTTCGTCAGGTCCTCCTCGGTGCGTCCGACCATCGAGATCTCGGGGATGGCGAAGATGCCGAAGGGATAGAGCTCGGGCACGAAGAGAGCGGGATGTCCGAAGGCATGACAGGCCGCGAGGCGTCCCTGCTCCGCCGAGGTCGAGGCCAAGGCGGGGAAGCCGATCACGTCGCCCGCGGCGAAGATGTGCGGCACCGCCGTCTGGTAATGCGCATCGACCGCGATCCGCCCGCGCGTGTCGGCCTCGAGCCCGGCTGCGGAGAGGTTCAAGTCTCCGGTCGCGCCGATGCGGCCGGCGGAGTAGAGCAGCACCTCGGATTGAATCCTCTTCCCAGACTTGAGCACCGCGATCGCCTGGCCCGGCGCGGGCACCTCGACCGACGCGACCTCTTCGCCCAGCCGGAAGGTGCACCCCATGCTCCGCATGTGAAAGGAGAGCGACTCGCAGATCTCCTCGTCGATGAACTCGAGCAAGCGGCGGCGCCCGTCGATCAGGGTGACGTTGACCCCGAGCGCGGCGAACATCGTCGCGTACTCGGTGCCGATCACCCCCGCGCCCACCACCGTCATCGAGCGGGGGAGGGACTTCAGGCTCAGGATCTCGTCCGACGTGATGACGGTCGCGCCGTCGATCGGGATGCCGGGTGGGGTCGAGGGAACGGTGCCGACCGCGATGACCACTTGATCGGCCTCGACCTCGGTCTCGCCGCTGACGCCGTGAATGACGATGTGGTGCGGATCGCGAAAGCTCCCCGCGCCTTCGTGCATGGTGACGTGATTCCGCCGCATCTGCTCGCGGATGACCTGGATCTCTCGCTTGATCACCGCGTCACAACGGAAGACCAGGTCCTCCATCGTGATCGTCTCCTTCACCGTGTAACCCGGTCCGTAGAAACCGCGCAGCTGATAGCCGGTGAGGTGAAGGACCGCCTCGCGGAAGGTCTTGGAGGGGACGGTGCCGGTGTTGATGCAGACGCCGCCCACGACCGCGCGGCGCTCACAGATTCCGACCGACTTGCCGAGCTTCGCCGCTTGAATCGCGGCGCGCTGTCCGGCCGGGCCGGTGCCGAGGACGACGAGATCGTACTTTTGCATCGCGCTTATTTACATCGCGCCGTGGAACATCGCGCCTGCTTGGATCGCACTCGTTCGCATCGCCGCAGAGTGTGCCCGTTCACGCGCGAGGGTTGCAAGGCGCTTGTCTAGTCGATCGCGGCTGCCCCCGCCATGGCAACGCCAACCAGGGACCGCGGCCGTGCCGCCTTGGCCCGCTCGTGCTCGGTCTTGATCGACTTGCGCGTCCGCTCCGCCACATAGCGCGAGAAGGGCCCCATGTGGAGATAGAGCGCCATCAGAGAAACCGCGTGACGGAAGCCGCCGGGGTTTTTCCTCAAGACGGTGCTGACCACGTTCCAGAAGTGAGCGCGCGTCTCCGGCCACGAGCCGAGTGTGCGGCATAGGGTCCAGAGCGCGCGGAGCTGCCGGCCGAGCAGCTTGCGCGAAGGCTTGTACTTTGCCTGCGAGGTGTCGAGCTCGAGAGCGGTCCGGAGCACACGACCAAAGTAGTGGCGCGG
>CAZZAH010000175.1:0-8348 GCA_964652115.1 uncultured bacterium
CGCGCGTAGAGCTCGCCTCGCTCCCGGCTCATCCAGATGACGGGCGTGCCCGACAAGAGCGGCGAAAGAAGGCTCGCGTCGATGTGATCGCTTAGCGTTCGCCCGGTGAGCTCCAGCACCTCGAGCGCTCGACCGATGCGTTGTCGATCCAATTTGCCGAAACGCGCCGCGCTCGCGGGATCGAGGCGCTCCAATCGGCGTCGCAAGCCGCTCACCCCCTCCGCCTCGATGATCGCCGCGTGTCGAGCACGAATCTGTGGCGAAGCCGGCGGAAGGTCGTGAAGACCGCGAGAGATCGCCTCCCAGTAGAGGCCGGTTCCGCCGACCGCGAGTGCTCGACGTCCGCGCGCCTCGAGGTCCGCGAGCACTTCGGCGAAGAGCCCGCGAAAACGACCGGCCGAGCAGCTCTCGCGCGGATCGAGGCAAGCGATCAGATGGTGACGCACGCGCGCCTGCTCGTCCGTGCTCGGTTGCGCGGTGCCGATCGAAAGCCCGCGATACACCTGCCGACTGTCGACGGAGACGATCTCCCAGCCCTGCGCCTCCGCGAGCGCGAGCGCTAGATCCGACTTCCCCACCGCGGTCGGTCCGGTCAAGAAGGCGACGACGGAAGACAGCGCTTCAGGCATCGCCTAGTGACGGCCGAACCGCTTGTCGAGGTCTCCGAGTGAAACCTGGATCAAGGTCGGCCTTCCGTGCGGATCGCCGTGGGGCACGTCGGTCGCGAAGAGCTGGTCGATGAGCGAGTTCATTTCTTCGAGGCCCAACGTCGTGCCGCTCTTGATCGCGCTTCGACAAGCGAAGCTGGCCGCGAGCTGGCGCAGACGTTCCTCTCCGCTCCGCGAAGCCTTGTGCGTCACCTCGTGCAGGATGTCGCGGAAGAAGCCTTCGGGATCGCGATCCCACAGCGCGGGCACTCCACGCAGGAGCACCGTGCGATGGCCGAACTCTTCCGCGTCGACGCCCAAGCGCGCGAGCTCGGTCGAGAAGTCCTGGAATGAAGTCCACTCCTCCGCTTCGAGATGCACCACGACCGGAAAGAGGAGCTGCTGGGTCGGTGCCGGCGCCTCGGCCAGATGACGCAACGCGCGCTCGTAGAGAACGCGCTCGTGCGCCGCGTGCTGATCGACGATCAGAAGGCCCTGGCGAGTCTGCGCGAAGAGATAGCGATCGTGAAGCTGCCACACCGGAACGAGCCCGGCCGGAACCGCAGGCGCGTGATCGGCGATTTGTGCGCGCGGTTCGAGTAGCCCGCTGTTCGAGGCCTCGGACGACGTGGACGCCGGCATCGTGTCCGAAACGGGCGCCACCCCATGAAGAAGCGGCAAGAGCTCTCGTGGATGCATCGGCGCTTCGGCGCCGCGAGTCTGCCCCTCCATCGGTCGTGACGGATCGAAGGGGCGCATCGCCTCGCGCGTCGGCAGAGCGCCGCCGGGGTCTCGCGCATCCATCGTCCAGGTGGGCACGAGCTCGGTCACACGCTCGCGCACCGCGCGCACGATGTCGCCGAAGAGGCCCTGCTCGTCGAGCAGACGCACCTCGCGCTTCGTCGGGTGCACGTTCACGTCGACGCGCGAGGGATCGAGCTCCATCGCGATCACGGCGAAGGGATTTCGCTGCGGTGGAATCAGATCCCCAAATCCATGGCGAAGCGCCAGCGAAAGCCACGGACCCTGCACCCACCGACGATTGACGAGCAGTGTCTGCTGCTGCGTGCCTGGGCGCGCAAGCTCGGGGATTCCGACCAAGCCGACGATACGTCCGCGACTCGACTCATACTCGATCGGAAGCAGCTTGGGCTCGAAGCTCGAGCCGTGGAGCGCGAGCACACGCTCCGCCATGTCGCGCGCCGCGGGTAGGCTCAGCACCGGCTCGCCACGATGAAGGAGACGGAAGGCGACCTCGGGATAGGCGAGCGATGCCGCCGCCACCATTCGCGTGATCCATCGAAGCTCCGACCCCGCCGCCTTGAGGAAGCGCTTCCGGACCGGCGAGTTGAAGAAGATGTCCTCCACCCGCACCGTCGTCCCGCGCGGACGTCCGATCGGCTCCTCGAAGAGAAGATGCCCGCCCTGAACCACGACCTTGATGCCGGCGCCGTCGATCTCCGCGGTGCGGACTTCCATGCGCGACACGCGGCCGATCGAAGGCAAAGCCTCACCGCGAAAGCCGAGCGTCTGAATCGCCAGCAGGTCGTCCTCCGCGCGGAGCTTGCTCGTCGCGTGCGATTCGAGCGCGAGGAGGAGCTCGTCGCGCGACATTCCGTAGCCGTCGTCCGAGACCTCGAGCCATTGGTCGGCGCTCTCCCCGACCGAGACCTGAATGGCGTGTGCGCCTGCATCGAGAGCGTTCTCGATCAGCTCCTTCACCGCGGAGGAAGGGCGCTGGATCATCTCGCCCGCCGCGATCTTGGAGACGACGCGCGGATCGAGCCGTTGGATCCGCGGTCGCACGGTCGTGTCACCGGTCCCGGTCGTGGTCGTGGATGGCGTGCTCACTCGCTTCCCTTCTTTCGCTCGGCTCGACCGCGGGTAAACCGATCGGTGATGTGCTCGCCGACAAGCACGAGCAGCCCGAGGAGCGTAGCGATTACCGCGCCCGAGTTGAAGCCCAGGCCGACCGACATTCCGATCGCCGAAGCGAGCCAAAGCGAGGCCGCGGTCGTGAGGCCGGTGACCGCGCCGCCCGAGTGAAGGATCGCACCCGCGCCGAGGAAGCCGACGCCGACCACGATCTGCGCGACGATGCGACCGGGATCGGCATCGGGCCGCCCGATCAACTCCGGCAAGCTCACCGAGAGGATGGAAAAGAGCGCCGCCCCGAGCGAGACCATCATGTGCGTGCGTATGCCGGCAGCCTTTCGATGCACCGCGCGTTCGAAGCCGAGCAGCCCGCCAAGCAGGAGCGCGAACCCGAGCCGTCGCGCGGTTTCGGCCGTGTCAGGCGTCATCGTGCGTTCCTCCTCAAGGCGCCAAGGCTCTCCAGTGCCGCCGTCGCGATCGTGCCGGGCTCGATCTCGCGCAGACAGCGCCAATGTCCGAGCCAGCAGCGATTCCGTCCGTGCACGCCGCAGGGTCTGCACGCCAAGTCGGCAACCTCAAGCACGCGGTCGTGCGGACCAACGGGCGAGAACCCGAAGTGCCTCACCGAGGAACCGAAGACCGCGACGACCGGCACGCCGAGCGCCACTGCCAGGTGCATCGGCCCAGAGTCGTTCGTCACCGCCAGGCTCATCCGCGCGAGCGCCGCCTTGAGCACGCCGAGCGGCGCGCGAAGCACCGGCCACCGCGGGTCGACCTCGACCTGCGCGCCCGGCTCGGCCACCCATACTACCTCGCAGCCCGAGGCGACCAGCTCCTGCCCCACCTCGCGGAATCGATCGTACGCCTTGCTCCGTCGCGAGGCGCCCGCGAGCAGGGCGATGCGCGGCGCGCTTGGCGGCTCCCTCAGAGACGGCAGCGACGTCTCGCACCCGAGTCGATCCTCCGCCGTCACCGAGATCTCAGGCCGACACCGCGTGAGGAGATCATCGCCCGCGAGACCCGCCGCTTCCGCGTAGCGCTCGATCACGTGCGGTACGCGACTCCTCGGCCATCGGTCGCCCCAGAGCACGGTCCATCGACGAGCGGCCGACCGATGCCGCGCACGCGAGCCCGGGCCAAGCGCGTGAGTGAGCGTGGCTGAGCTCGCGTTCGACTGCAGATCGATCACCTGCTTGAAAGGTCCCGCGCCGGGCAGCTCCTCGCGCCGCCAGATCCGCGAGACGAAGTCGAGGCCTTCGAAGATCGGCACGAAGCGCGAGTCGGTCGCGACCGCGATGGGCCGCCCCTCGCGCCGCGCCAGCTCACGCACTACGCCGGTGGTCAAGACGACGTCGCCTAGCGAGTGGAAGCGAACGCAGAGGATCTCCTCCGCCCCCAGCAAGCGGCTCACCAGGGATAGTCGGCCACGAAGGCCTGCTCGAAGTCGTAGCCCTCGTGAAAGGCCTCGAGGCTGTCCTTCTCCGTCTTCTGCAGGATGCCGGCGTCGACCAGATCGAAGACCACGCGCCCGATGTCCTCGGTTCGTCGAAGTCCCCAGTGATGAAAAACCTCGAGCGCCATCGGACCGAACTCGTCGTAGGCGAGCTTCCGATTGGCGTCGAGCAGCTGCTGGCCGGTGATGTGGCCTTCGAGCTTGAGGCGAGCGCGAGCGTAGTCGAGCACGCGGTAGATCCAGAAGTAGGCCGCCGGGTTGAATCGCCCCTTCGTCGCGGCAAGCTCCTCGATCTGGTTGACTGGATCGACGTCCATTGCGGCAGCTCCCTCGTCGCTCACGAGCCGCTAGGCGGGCGGGGCGGTCGCGGCGCGCGCCGAGCCGAGGTGGGTGCCCACCGCGTTGCCGCTCGCGGTCTCCGGCACGAGGATCGTGTCGGTGCCGAAGCGCGCGTCATCGCGATCCGGATGATCGGCGTTCCAGTGGAGGCCTCGCGATTCGAGCCGTTGTCTGGCGGAGCTGACGATCAGCTCGGCCACCAGTGCCAGATTCCGAAGCTCGATCAGATCGCGATCGAGCACGAAGTCCCAGTAGTAGCTCTCGATGCTCTTCCGCAGGATCTCGAGATATCGGCCGGCGAGCTCGAGGCGATGGTCGTTCCGCACGATGCCGACGAAGTCCCACATCACCTTTCGCACCATCTCCCAGTGCGCGTCGATCAGCACGCTCTCGCGCGGAAGCGTCGCCTTGCCGATGTCCCACTCCGGCAAATCCGGTTGTGGAAGATGGCGTGTCGGATCGATCAACGCGGCACGGGCCGCGCGCTCCCCCATCACCGCGGCCTCCAACAGCGAATTCGACGCCAGGCGATTCGCGCCGTGAAGTCCGGTGTTCGCGACCTCTCCCACCGCGTAGAGGCCCGGCAAGTCGGTCTTGCCTTGGAGGTCGGTCAGGACCCCGCCACACTGGTAGTGCGCCGCCGGGACGACCGGGATCGGCTGCTTCGTGACATCGATCCCGAACTTGAGGCAGGTCTCGTAGATGGTCGGGAATCGTCGCGGCGTCTGCTTCGCGTCGAGCTGCTCGAGGTGAAGGAGCACGTGGCGATCGCCGCGCCGCTTCATCTCGCGATCGATCGCCCGCGCGACGATGTCCCGCGGCGCGAGATCGCCGAGCGGATGATCGATCGGCAGTCTCTCGCCCGCCAGGTTGGTCAGGAACGCGCCTTCGCCCCGCACCGCTTCCGAGATCAGGAAGTCCTTCGCGTCGGGATGATAGAGGCAGGTCGGATGGAATTGGATGAACTCGAGGTTCGACACGCGACATCCGGCACGCCACGCCATGGCGACGCCATCGCCGGTCGCGATGTCGGAGTTGGTCGTGTAGCGGTAGACCTTCCCGCAGCCGCCGGTGGCGAGGACCGTGAGCGTCGCGGCGAAGGGGCGAATCTCCTTCTTCACCGAGTCGAGGACATAGGCCCCAAGACAGCGGAATCCGTTGGCGCCGCGCCGCACCTTGCGCTCCAAGATCAGGTCGACCGCGCAATGTTGCGGCAGAACCTCGATGCGAGGATGCTGCTTCACCGCGTCGATCAATCCGAGCATGACCGCGCGCCCAGTGGCGTCGGCCGCGTGGACGATGCGGCGCTGTGAGTGCCCGCCTTCGCGTCCGAGTGCGAAGCCGCCGTCCTCGGCGCGGGCGAAGGGGATGCCCATCGCGGCGAGGCGGCGGATGGCGTCGGGCGCGCTCTCCACGATCAGACGCACCGTGTTCGGGTGGCTGAGCCCGCCGCCGCAGGCGAGGGTATCCTGAATGTGGCGCTCAGGGTCGTCGTCGGGACCGACGGCGGCCGCGATGCCGCCCTGCGCGTAGGCGGTGTTGGCCTCGATCAGATCCCGCTTCGCCATGACGCGGACCGTTCCCTGCTCCGCCGCCTCGAGCGCGAAGGAAAGACCCGCCAGCCCGGATCCGATCACCAGAAAGTCTGATTTTTCCATGGCTTGTAACGATCTCCGGAGCGCCCGAACGACCTCTCTTTAAAGTTCAGCGGAGTATAGGACCGGCCGATAATCGGAACAACGAGATTGGCCACGGCCCTAGAGAGCCGCACGGCCATCCCAGCCCTGGGAGAGGATTGCACCTCCCCGGGGCTACACAGGCTACCTGGAAGAGGAGTCCGTGCATGTCGAGCCGATCGAATCGAGCCGTGCTCCGGCCGTCGGGAATCGCGGTAGGGATCGCCGCGATGTGGTTGCTCGCGGGATGCAGCGATAGCTCCGCGCCGAGGTCGGTGCTGACCGTCATCAGCGTGAACAACGACGATCCGCTCTCGAGCGACGTCGTGAATTACGGATCGGATGGATCCCCGGGCACCTCGGATGACTTCGTCATCGAGGATCGCGTGCCGGTTCTGATTCGAAGCGCGGACCACGACGACGTGGTCGACATCTTCCAGAACGGCCCCTACGGATACATCTTCATCGACTCTTACAGCATCGTCTTCGAGAGCGAGGAGGAAATCCCCTCGGTCAGCGGCGGCCTTGCGTGGACGGTGCCGGCTCACGCCGAGTTCACGGGCAACCTCCCGATCGTGCCGGCAGGTCTGAAGGGGCAGCCACCGCTCTCGTCGCTCGTCTCCGGCAACGAGATCGTCGCCACGGCGAGGATCACGCTGAAGGGCCACGAGCAGACGTCGGACGCACCGGTGAAGCTCGTGACCACGCTGCCGGTTCACTTCGCGAATTGGGTCGACGTCGACAACTGATCGCGGCCACGCGCTTGGAATTCGCGGCCTCCGGGGTTCTCCCTGGGGGCCGTTTCGCTTTGGGACCGCTACGACCTTCGCGTCGACTCGGAGTGATTCGAGCGAGCTCCACTTCGAGGCGCGAGGCGATCGATCCACCGCGCCCATTCTTCTTCGCTGCCCGGCGCGATCCACTCGAGCTCCAACCGCAGCATCACAAGGCGCGGGAAGAGCTCTTCTCGGCCGCGAAGGCGCATCCAGTCCTTCTCGGTCGTGACCACCGCCGCGCCTCTTGCTCGAGTCACGACCTCCCGCAGCTCGGTTGCTCGGAAGGCATGATGATCAGCGAAGGTCGATTGACCGGAGACGGGCGCGCCGAGCGCGGCCATCGTCGCGGCGAATCGCTCGGGATGCGCGATGCCGGAGAGGAGGTGGACCGCTTCGGCTTCGCGCGGCGCGCTCCCCCGAAGCGCGTGAAGGGTCGGGCGCGCGCGCCATGCGTGGAGTGACGTGGTCGGTCCGAGCGCCGCTCGCACCTCCTGCTCGACTGCCGTCCAATCGGGCGGATCCGCCACCACCACACGCGTCGCCCGCGCGAGCGCGCTCACCGGCTCGCGCAACGGGCCTGCGGGCAGCAGTCTCCGGTTGGCGAACGGATGAGCGCCCGCCAGCGACACGACATCCGCCGCGCGCGCGAGCCGCCGATGCTGAAAGCCGTCGTCAAGAAGCAGGAGCTCCGCGCCGGCCGCGACCGCGCTCCGCGCCGCACGCACCCGATCCGCTCCGACCCAAACCGCGCTTGAAGCGCCGAGACGCTCGGCCAGGAGGCAGGGCTCATCGCCGAACCGCTCCGCGCCATCGATCGGAACCGGCCACGGCACACGGAGGGGATCGCGCGCGCCTCTCCCACCGTATCCGCGCGAGAGGACCGCGACCGCGCGACCGTCGCTCGCGGCCAGCCGCGCGAGCTCGGCCACGAGCGGCGTCTTCCCGACGCCACCGACCTCGATGCCTCCGACCGAGATCACCGGCGCGGGCGCGCTCCAAGTTCTCGCCCACTTCGCGGCGAAGGCGTACGCGCGGAGGTGCACCCCGATGCCGAACACCGCCGCGAGCGGACGCAAACCGAGGCTGAGCAGGGCCGCGTCGAGTCCCCGAGGCGAAGGGCTCGCCCAGGCACGCGAGAGGAGGCTGTCGCTCATGGTCGCGGGCTCGCGCGTCGCCCGTGCGAGTGCGCCTTCGTCGCGCCCGCGCTCGCGCACTTCATCGCCTCGGCGGAGAGCGGCCACCCGGGCGCAAGAAGCCGCTGCCAGGTGCGCTCCGCCGCGCCGGCCAAGCGACGTGACGCGAGCTCCGCCGCGACCGACGCGCTCTCGAGCGCGCGCGCGTCACGCGACCACTCGAGGATCGGACCGCTCAACCCGGAGGCATCGCGCACGCGGACGCCGCCACCCGATGCGAGCAGCGCACCGGCCACGTCGCGAACGTTCGCATCGTGCGGCCCGAAGAGAATGGGGAGGCCGAGGGACGCCGGCTCGAAGAGACTATGCCCGCCGATCGGAACGAAGGTGCCGCCGACGATCGCGCAGTCGGAAGCGGCATACCAACGCCTCAGCTCCCCATGCTGATC
>CAZZAH010000176.1:0-8341 GCA_964652115.1 uncultured bacterium
GCCAGCCGGGCCAGATCGGCCCGCACATCTTCGACCTCGGGACCTTCGACGACATGCACGTGCTGAGCGTCTATCCCTCGGAGGCGCAGATCGCCGATCTGATCGCCGATGGCTGGTACATCAACGTGCACAGCGGCATTCACCCGACAGGCGAGATCCGCGGCCAGTTCAGCGGCAACACGCCGGCCTCGGTGCCGGTCACCTTGGTCGAGGCGATGGAGCTTCGCGTCGCGCCGAACCCTTCGAGCGGAGCGACCCGGCTCGCGTTCCAGTTGCCCGAAGCGCATGCGCTGCAGGTTTCGCTGCACGACGCGAGCGGTCGAGCGATCCGCTCCTGGACGACGGAGGAGCTTCCCGCCGGCGAGATCTCCCTCGCGTGGGATGGACGGGATGACGCAGGGCGCGCCGTCGCGGCAGGGATCTACTTCGCGCGCGTGAGCGCTGGATCGTACGTCGGCTCGACCGCGGTCCAGATTCTGCGTTAGACGCTCCGCCGGGCCTGCAGCGTTAGATCGAGAGGATTGCCTTCGCGATCGTGAGGTAGAGCACGATCCCGGTCACGTCGACCAGCGACGCGATGAAGGGCGACGAGGTGATCGCCGGATCGAGGCCGACGCGCTTGAAGAAGAGCGGCAGCATTGCGCCGACCAAGCTTCCCGCCGTAACCACGCCGATCAGGGTCAGCGAAACCGTGGCGCAGATCGCGAAGCTGCTCTTCCAGAGGAGCGCGCGAAGAAAGCCGACCGCGCCGAGCAGGAGACCGAGCGCGAAGCCCATGCCGATCTCTCGACCGGCGATCCGGAGCGCATCGCGCACCGATACCTCGCCGACCGCGAGCGCGCGCGTGATGAGCGAGGCCGACTGTGAGCCCGAGTTGCCGCCCGAAGAGATGATCAGCGGGATGAAGAAGACGAGGTTGAGCGTGTGCTCCAGCACGCTGTTGAAGTGCCGGAGCGCCGTGCCGGTGAAGAGCTCGCCGATGAACAGCACGAGAAGCCAGACGCCCCGCTTTCGCGCCATCTCCCAGAAGCCGGTGTGGAAGTACGGATCCTCGAGCGGTTGAATGGCGCCCTGGCGTTGCGCGTCCTCGGTCGCTTCCTCGGTCAAGATGTCGACCACGTCGTCGACCGTGACGATGCCGACGATGCGGCCGCGCGCGTCGACCACCGGCACCGCCAGGAGGTCGTACTTCGAGATGATCTGGGCGACCTGCTCCTGATCGGTATCGACGCGGACCGCCACCGCCTCCTGAAGGATGCCTTCGAGCCTCGTGCTCGGCTCCGCCTTGAGCAGGTCGACCAAGGGAAGGCGACCGCGAAGGTTGCCGTTTCGATCGACGATGTAGAGGGTGGTGATGCTCCAGTCTTCGCGCGCCCCTTCGCGTGCGCGAGCGAGCGCGACCTCGGCGGTCGCGTCGGCCGGCACCGCGACGAAGTGCGGGGTCATCAAGCGCCCGGCCGTCCCCTCCGCGTGCGAGAGGAGCTCGACCACGTCGTCGCGCTCCTCCGGCTCCATCTCGGCGAGGACCTTTTCCTGCTCCTCGACCTCGAACTCGGCGAGGAGCTCGACCCGATCGTCCGGCTCCATCTCCTCGACGATGTCGGCGACATGCTCATCACGCTGCTCCTCGAGCCAACGTGCCGCCCGCGCGGGCTCGACGTACTCGAGAAGGCGCGCCGACTCCGAAGGATCGAGGGCTTGGATGAGGACTCGCACCTCCTCGTCCTCGAGAAGGTTGAGCAGGTCGGCGCCGTCGGCGGGATGAAGCTCCTCGAAGATCTCTCCCGCCTCAGCCGGATGGCGCGCGAGAGCCTCCCGAAGATCGGGCAGGAGGAGGCGGACGACCGCGGTCCGCGAGCTCTCGTCGAGAGGTGTGATCAACTGACCTCCGGGCGCTTCAAGCAGGGAAAGCCCGGCGGATCTTACCCTCGATCACGAAAGAGGCAACGAAAAGGGCCTCGAAGCGGCGAAGCTTCGAGGCCCAAATCCAGCGAGCCGGCTCGATCGCGACCGCGGCGCCGCTAGCGCTTGGCCATCGGCGTGTAGTCGGTATGGATCGCGCCGGTGTAGATCGCACGCGGCCGGAAGATGCGGTTGTCGGCGAGGTATTCGAGCGACCGCGCCGTCCAGCCGGCGACGCGGCTCACGGCGAAGATCGGCGTCATCATCGAGGTCTCGATGCCGATCGCGCGATAGACCAGGCCGGCGTAGAAGTCGACGTTCGGGAAGATGTGCTTGTCGCTTAGCTTCCCGCACACCACCTGCTCGAGCTTGATCGCGATCTCGTACAGCTTCTTCTCGTGCGGATGGTGCTCGACGAGCAGCCCGGCCAGAGGACCGAGCACGCGCGCCCGCGGATCGTAGGCCTTGTAGACGCGGTGACCGAAACCCATCACCTTGCGCTTGGTCGTTTCCGCCTTCGCGTACCAAGGCTCGACGTTCGACGCCTCGCCGATCTCCTCGAGGTCGTAGAGCACCCGCTCATTGGCGCCGCCGTGGAGCGGACCCTTGAGCGAGGCGATGCCGGCCACCACCGAGCCGTACATGTCGGAGAGCGAGCTGTTCACGACCATGGTGGTGAAGGTCGACGCGTTCATGCCGTGATCGGCGTGCAGAATCAACGCGACATCCATCACGCGATCCTTGAGCTCGTCCGGAATCTCGCCCGTCATCTGATAGACGAGGTTGGCCGAGTGGCTCAGCTCAGGATTCGGCGGCAGCGGCTCCTTCCCCCAGCGCAAGCGCGCGATCGCGCCGGCGAGCGTGGGGAACATCGCGATCAGCTCGATCGCGACCTTGGTCTCGGCCTCGACCGAGGTGTCGTCCGCCTTGGAGTCGAGGTTTCCGAGCAGCGAGACGGCGGTGCGGAGGGCCGACATCGGATGGGTCTTCGGCGCGATCTGCCGGATGACGTCCATGATCGGTTGCGGCACCGGGCGCTTCGCCACCAGCTCCTTCTTGAATTCGAGTAGCTGGCTCTTCGAGGGGAGCGCCCCGAAGAGCAGGAGGTAAGCGGTCTCCTCGTAGGACGAGTGGGCCGCGAGGTCGAAGATGTTGATGCCGCGATAGACCAGCCAACCGCGCGCACCGTTGACATAGCCGACCTTGGTCGCGCAGGCGACCGCGCCTTCGAGTCCCCGGCCTACCTTGCAGTCGATCGGGAAGTCCACTGCGCCGGTATACTGCGGCTCCGGCTCGTCCGACGTTTCCGCGCGTGCCTTGCGGCCGGCTTCGAAAACTAGCTCCGCGATACGTTCGCGCATGGCTCTAAATCTCCTTACAGACCTTGGCGTTTCCCAACGAGCCGGGCTCGTTCGCGACCATAGCACAAGCGCGCATTGCCGAGAGCGAGCCGACTTGCTAAAGAGATCGGACCGCGCGCACGCGCGCTGCAGGACGGATGAAGGGGGAGCATGGATGGCGAATGAGCCGGGGCCGGGAGGTGGATCTCCCTCGCCCCTGGATCGACGGGCGAGCGGCGTGCTTTGCCATCCCACCTCGCTACCGGGACCCCATTCCACCGGCGATCTGGGGCCGTCGGCCTATCGGTTCGTCGACTTCCTCGCCGCGGCCGGGCAGCGGATGTGGCAGGTGCTCCCCTTGGGGCCGCCCGGCTTTGGCGCGACGCCGTATCAGACCCTCTCCGCTTTCGCCGGCAGCCCCGGACTGATCAGCCCGGAGCGCCTGCTCGAAGATGGCTTCCTGACCGCCGAGGAGTGCGAGGCTTCGCGCGCCGGTCCCTCGGAACGCGAGTCGGCGCTCTGGCAGGCCTTCCAGCGCTTCGAGTCGAGCGGCGCCACCGCCGAGCTCGATGCCTTTCGCGAGGAGGAGGCGGGCTGGCTCTCCGACTACGTCCTCTTCACCGCGGCGAAGGGATTTCGTGGAGGGAAGCCGTGGCTCCAGTGGGATCGGCCGCTCGGCCGGCGCGAGCCCTGGGCGCTCGAGCGACTTCGCCAGGATCGCGCCGAGCAGATCCGCTACCAGGAATTCCTGCAGTGGCAGTTCCGTCGCCAGTGGTCGGCGCTTCGTGCCTACGCGAACGAGCGCGATGTCGCTCTGATCGGGGACGCGCCGATCTTCGTCGCCCTCGATAGCGCTGATGTCTGGGCGAGGCCGGAAATCTTCCTGCTCGATGAAGAGGGGAGACCTGAGGTCCTGGCCGGCGTGCCGCCCGACTACTTCAGCAAGGACGGCCAGCTCTGGGGCAATCCGCTCTACGATTGGGCGGCGCTGGCCGAGCGCGACTTCGATTGGTGGATCGATCGGCTGCGCGCGATGTTCGAGCTCTGCGACGCGGTGCGCCTCGACCACTTCATCGGCTTCTATCGCGCGTGGGCGGTGCCGGCTCGGGCCAAGACCGCGCGCCGCGGTCGCT
This sequence comes from uncultured bacterium, assembly GCA_964652115.1. Classification (GTDB taxonomy): domain Bacteria; phylum Eisenbacteria; class RBG-16-71-46; order CAIMUX01; family CAIMUX01; genus JADJQY01. Next base: position 4,376 of record CAZZAH010000176.1, read on the forward strand.
GGATGCTCGTCCCCGGTCGCGAGCTCTTCGCGCATGCGCGCGAGGTGCTGGGCGATCTGCCGGTGATCGCTGAGGACCTCGGCTTCCTGATCGACGAAGTGCGCGACCTGCGCGATGACCTCGGCTTCCCGGGAATGAAGGTGCTCCAGTTCGCCTTCTCGAGCGGCGCTGGGAACGAGCATCTGCCGCATCACTATCCAAGCCGCGCGGTCGTGTACACGGGGACGCACGACAACGACACCACCGTCGGCTGGTGGAAGCGCCGCCCGAAGAAGCGCGGCGAGGCTGAGTCGCTGGCGGAAGAGCGCGCCTTCACCCAACGCTATCTCGGCCTCGATCGACGTCCGCGCGAGATCCACTGGGAGCTGATCCGCCTCGCACTCGCGAGCGTCGCCGACACGGTGATCGTTCCGATGCAGGATCTGCTCGGCCTGGGCTCCGGTGCGCGGATGAACACTCCCGGCAAGCGCCGCGGAAATTGGACTTGGCGCTTCCGCGAGGGCGACCTTTCGCCCGAGCTCGCCGAGCGACTTCGCCGCCTCTCCGAAACCTTCGGGCGCGGTTAGCGCGCGATCGACTTCCCCCGTTCGCTTTCTTCGCCGGCGACGTTTGCTTAAACGACGAGAGATCGCTTCGGCCAGTCGCCCGTATCGAGAAGGGGAGCGGTGTTGGATAATGCCATTCGACCGTGAACCAAAGGGTGGCCTGATGGTCGAAGATCCGACGTCCGGAGGGAAGCCGCGGTCCAAGCTCGACCGTTCCCTCGGGAGCTCGTCCTACATCCTTCTCGAGCGCGCGCGGCAAGGCGATCACGAGGCCTTGGGCCAGGTCTACGCCCGCTATCTCCCGCGTCTCCGCAATTGGAGCGCCGGCCGCATCCCACGCGAAGCGCGGCGGCTCCTGGACACCGACGACCTCGTGCACGAAACGATGGTCAAGGCGGTCGACAAGATCGGCCAGTTCGAGATTCGGGGCGAGGGTGCGTTTCTCGCCTACCTCCGCGCGGCCATGATGAACCGCATCCGTGATGAGGTGCGGAAGGCGCGGCGGCGGCCGGAACCGGAAACCCTGGATGATCACCTGCCGGAAGACGGGCTCTCTCCACTCGAGGCGACGATCGGCACGAAGGCGGTCGACGCATACGAGGCGGCGCTCTCTCGGCTCAGGGAAGAGGAGCAACAGGCGGTGGTGGCTCGGATCGAGCTGGGCTGCAGCTACGACGAGATCGCCGACGCACTGGGCAAACCTTCGGCCGACGCCGCGCGGATGACCGTGAGCCGCGCGCTAGTTCGGCTGGCGAGGGAGATGGGGCATGAAAGATAGCGATGGAGAGAGCAGGGAGCCTGAGGCGGATGCCGCATGGCTGGGGCTGGCGGAGAGCATCGCCGACGGGACCCCGATCGACTGGGAAGAAGAGGACGCTCGCGCGAAGGAGCCGTCGGACGCGAGGGTGCTTCGACAGCTGAAGGTGGTGTCGGAGATCGCGGGGCTTCATCGAAGCGTGCTCGCGGACGCGCCGGTCGAAGCGCCGGGAGCAGCGCGCGCGGTAGATGCGAGCGCGCGCATCGCGCCTGGCTCGCGATGGGGCGAGCTCGAGCTCCGCGAGAAGGTCGGCGAGGGGAGCTTCGGCGAGGTCTTCCGAGCCTTCGATCCCAAGCTCGAGCGCGAGGTGGCGCTCAAGTTGATGCGCGGCGATCGCGCCGGCCGCGCGGAGCTGGCCGATTCGATTCTTCGCGAAGGGCGCCTGCTCGCGCGGCTCCATCATCCGAACATCGTGACGATCTATGGAGCCGAAGAGGTCGACGGGCGCGTCGGGCTTCGCATGGAGTTTCTGCGCGGCAAGAACCTCGAGGCGATCCTAGGCGAGCAAGGGCCGCTCTCCGCCGGCGAAGCGACCTGGATCGGGCTCGAGCTTTGTCGCGCGCTCGCGGCACTCCATCACATCGGGCTCGTGCATCGGGACGTGAAGACCCAGAACGTGATCCGCGAATCGATGGGCCGGATCGTGCTCATGGATCTTGGGGTCGGGCTTTCGCTCGAGGAGCGGCCGAGTGAACGTCCCGCGCTCGCGGGCACGCCGTTCTACATGGCACCCGAGCTGCTTGATGGCGCGAAGGCCTCGCCGTCGTCGGACCTCTACAGCCTCGGTGTGCTGCTCTATCGCCTCGTTGCCGGGCGCTTCCCGGTCGAGGCGCGGCGCCTCTCGGAGCTCAAGGCGGCGCACGCGAGCGGCGAGGTCAGGCTGCTCCGCGATCTTCGCTCCGATCTGCCGAAGGCGTTCATCGCGGTGATCGAGCGGTGTCTCGCGCACGAGCCGTCGCGTCGGTACGCGAGCGCGGGCGAGCTAGAGGACGCCCTCGGCCGCGCGAGTGGAATGAGCGCCGAGGCCGCGGCGCCGAAGCCGGTCGAAGGGGCCATCGCCCCGGCAATGCAACCGGCGTCCGTGACCACACTTTCGCCGGAACGTCGCGGCTTCCTTCGCTCGACCACCGCGCGCGTGCTGCTCGGTGCCGCGGTCGTCGCGGCGGCGGCGGCGATCATCCTTCTCCGCGGGCAGCAGTCGAAGAGCTTCGACATCCAGGCCTCGGTCTTCCGCATCGATCAAGGCGGCGTGTCGGAGCGGCTGCTTCCCGGCGCCGAGGTCAAGGTGGGCGACTTTCTCGGCCTCGAGGTCGAAGGCTCGCGCGACCTCCATGTCTACGTGCTGACCAAGGACGATCAGGGGGAGAGCTATCTCCTCTTTCCGCTGCCCGGCTTCGATCAAGCGAATCCTCTGAGCGGCGCGATGCCGCATCACCTGCCGGGCGCGCGCGACGGCAAGGAGCTCTACTGGCAGGTCTCGAGCGCGGGTGGGCGCGAGCGGTTGCTCGTGCTGGCGAGCCCAACGCGCATGAAGGATCTCGAGGCGGAGATCGCCGCCATGCCGCGCCCCGAGGTCGGTGGCCCGCTCGCGATGGCCTATCCGATCTCGCCTCGCACGGTCGAGCGCCTGCGCGGCATCGGCTCGCTCGGCGAAGGTCCGGGCACGGTGAGCCGCGAACGCGCGAGCGACATCTTCGAGGAAGCGCGCGCGGTCGCTCGCGGCAAGGAGCGCGCGCACGGCGTGTGGGTGCGCGAGATCGAGCTGCAGAACCCGAAGTAGCGCCGCGAACGTTACCGTCGCGAGAGCAGCGCGAAGCCGATCATCTTGTACAGGAGCCGCGCCGCGACATTGCCGTCCCACTCCGACGCGCCGGTCGGATCGGGCGCGACCTCGCAGAGATCGAAGCCGACCACGCGGCGGCCCGACTCGACCAGGAGGCGAAGCAGCGTCGTCACCTCCGGAAACGAGAGCCCGCCCGGCACCGGCGTCCCGGTGTGCGGGCAGAGCACCGGATCGAGCCCATCGATGTCGAAGGAGAGATAGACCTCGCGCGGCAGATGCCCGATGACCGGCTGAAGCACCGCGCTCCAGGCTTCGCCATCGTGTAAGCGTCGGCGAAGATCCGCATCGAAGAAGCAGTGGATGCGGCCGCGCGAGCGCTCGATGTACTCCGCCTCGCGCCCACCGAAATCGCGGATGCCGATCTGCACCAGCTTCGCGACCTCGGGGATCTCCTCCATGACGTTGTGGAAGATCGACGCGTGCGACCAGCGGAAGCCTTCGTACGCGTCGCGAAGATCGCAGTGCGCGTCGAGGTGAAGGATGCCCATTCCCGGATGCCGATGCGCGGTTGCGCGGATCGCGCCGAAGGGGCTCGCGTGATCGCCGCCGACCACACCGACCAGCTTGCCGAGCGAGAGGAGGCGATCGACCTCCGATTCGACCCACGCGTTCATCCGCTCGCCGAGGGCGTTCACTTTCTGGACGCGCGCCTCGAGGGCGAAGCGTTCCGGCGCGTCACGCTCGACCGCATCCATGCCGCCCGCTTCGATCACGGGATCGGCGGTCGCCCGCGCTTCATCGCTCCATGCGCGCAGATCGGT
>CAZZAH010000177.1:0-1596 GCA_964652115.1 uncultured bacterium
CAGGTGCTTTCGCTGAACAAGATCGGCGGCGAGGCTCGCGCGATGGTCGTGACGACCGGCGTCGAGCGAGCGATTCAGTACTTCCACGCGATCCGGGACTATCTCGTCGAGCGGAAGAGTCGGTATCGCGCGATCGTGGCCTTCTCCGGCGAACACGAGTACGGCGGGGCAAAGGTGACCGAGGCCTCGCTCAACGGCTTCCCCTCGAGTCAGATCGCCGACAAGATCCAGGAGGATCCGTACCGCTTCCTCATCTGCGCCGACAAGTTCCAGACCGGCTACGATGAGCCGCTGCTCCATACGATGTACGTGGACAAGATGCTCTCCGGCATCAAGGCGGTGCAGACGCTCTCGCGGCTCAACCGCGCGCACCCGAAGAAGCACGACGCTTTCGTGCTCGACTTCATGAACGACGCCGACACCATCGAGAAAGCGTTCGCCGATTACTACCGCACCACGGTGCTGGCGGAAGAGACCGACCCCAACAAGCTGCACGACCTGAAGGCTGCGCTGGACGCGTTCCAGATCTACAGCCCGACGCAAGTGGACGATTTCGTGGCGCGCTATCTCGGGGGTGCGGATCGTGACCGACTCGATCCCACCCTCGACGCTTGCGTTGCCGTCTATCGAGAGCAACTTGACGAAGACGGACAGGTCGACTTCAAGGGGAAGGCGAAGGCGTTCCTGCGGGCCTACGGGTTCCTCTCCTCGATCCTTCCATACACGAACGCAGAGTGGGAGAAGCTCTCGATCTTCCTCACGTTTCTCGTGCCCAAGCTGCCGGCGCCGGTCGATGTCGATCTGGCGAAGGGCATCCTCGAAGCGATCGACATGGATAGCTACCGCGCGGAGAAGCAGGCCGCGGCTCGCATCCAACTGCCTGATGCGGACGCGGAGATCGAACCGGTGCCGACCACCAGCGGCGGCCGCAAGCCCGACCCCGAGCTCGACCATCTATCGAACATCCTGAAGTCCTTCAATGACCAGTTCGGGAACATCCCGTGGACCGACGCGGACCGCGTGCACAAGCTCATCACCGTGGATATCCCCAGCCGGGTCGCGGCGGACAAGGCGTACCAGAACGCGCGACGGAATTCCGACAAGCAAAACGCGCGTATCGAGCACGACAAGGCGTTGGCTCGCGTCATGACCGCGGTCTTGAAGGACGACACGGAGCTGTTCAAGCAGTTCATGGACAACGACTCGTTCCGGCGCTGGCTGACAGACACCGTGTTCGGTCTGACCTACGACCAGCCGCGCCTCTCCGGATAGTCGTCCCGCTGAGTGAGCCTCTGTCGGCCACCGCTTGACCGGGCGCGTGCCCCCTTCCTAAACTCCGGCGTCGCCGCGCAAAACCCTCCGCCGGACGTCCATCCCGACTAAGAGAAGGAAGGTGCTGGTGCTCTTCGATCCGGTCCACGAGTCGGTGCTCGAGAATGGCCTCAAGGTCCTGTCGGTCGATCGCGCGCTCAGCCCGACCGCCACGGTGCAGCTCTGGTACAAGGTCGGCTCGCGACACGAGCGGCCGGGCATCACCGGCATCTCGCACATCTTCGAGCACCTGATGTTCAAGGGGACGAGCCGCTTTCCGAAGGG
>CAZZAH010000177.1:1696-8246 GCA_964652115.1 uncultured bacterium
ATCCTCGCGTATCGCGCGCCCGAGTCGACCCACTTCGACGCGAAGGTGCTGAACGTGATCGAGTTCATCCTCTTTCACGGACGATCGAGCCGGCTCTACCAGCGGCTCGTCTACCGCGATCAGCTCGCGACCGAGCTCGGCGGCGGCGTGCACTTCCGGAAGGACCCGTCGCTCTTCATGGCGCGCTCCACGGCGCGGCCCGGCGTTCCGATCGAACGGCTGCGCGACACGATCTACGAGGAGCTCGACCGCCTCACGAAGGAAGAGGTCACCGAAGACGAACTCGCCAAGGTGAGGCGCGCGATCGAGGCCGACTTCATCTTCTCGCAGGAGAGCCACTACGAGCTCGCGCACAACCTAGGCGCCGAGGAGTGCCGCTCTTCGTGGCGGGACTACATGGGCTACCTCGAGGAAAACCTGCGCGTCACCGCCGCGGACATCACGCGCGTCGCGTCGGCGATCTTCCGCGAGCAGGGGCGCACCGTCGGCTACCTCGTGCCCGAGAGCATGCCTGCGGTGGAAGCGGTGGAAGCGGTGAACGCATGAGCGGCGCGCCTCGCTTCGCGGTCGATCGTCATCGCCTACCGAACGGCCTCACCGTGTTTCTGCTCGAGCGGCGCTCGTTGCCGCTCCTCTCGCTCACGATGCTCGTACCCTCCGGCGTCAACGCGGAGACGAGGACCGAGGCGGGCCTCGCGCATCTGACCGCGGCGCTTCTGCCGCAAGGCACCGCCACGCGCGACGCGGTCCGCCTGGCCGAGGATGTCGACGCCCTCGGCGCGTCGCTCGGCGCCCACTCCGACTACGACTACTCGTCGGTCGGGCTCTCGTGCCTCGCGCGCGACGCCGAGGCCGCGATCTCGATCCTGGCCGAGGTGGTGACGACCCCCGCCTTCGCCGAGCACGAGATCGAGCGCAAGCGGCGCGACGTCCTCTCCGTCCTCGAGCGACGGAAGGACGATCTGGTCGACCGCGTGCGGACGCGTTTCGGCGAGCTGATGTTCGGCGATCACCCCTACGCGAACCCGCGCCTCGGCTATCCCGAATCGGTGGCGGGCCTGTCGAGCGAGAGGGTGCGAGGCTTCTATCGAACGCACTACCGCCCCGATGAGGCGATGCTGGCGGTGGTCGGCGACTTCACCCCGAGTCGGATGCTGGCGACGCTGACCGCGGCCTTCGGCTCGTGGGCCGCAGCTCCTGCCTTGCAGCCGACTCACGCGCCCGTTCTCCGCGCCGACGGCTTCCTCCTCGATCGCATCCAGAAGAACGACGTCAGCCAGGCGACCATCCGGGTCGGCGCTCCGGGCTTCCGTCGCGATGCGCCCGAGTACACCGCCGCCGTCCTCCTGAACTACGTCATCGGCGGCAGCGGCTTCGGCAGCCGCCTGATGAAGAACCTGCGCGAGGAGAAGGGCCTAACCTACGGCGCCTCTTCCAGCTTTCACACCCGGAAGGACGCGGGCTACTTCATCGCGGGACTCCAGACCGGGCTCGCCACCATGGAGGCGGCGCTCCACGAGGTGATCCTCGAGGTGCGCGCCATGCGCCAGAACGGCGTGACCGAGGAAGAGCTCGCCTGGGCCAAGCGCTACTTCACCGGCAGCCTGCCGCTGGGATTCCAGACCAACGACCAGCTCGCGACCCACGTGCTCGAGCAGGCGCTCTACGATCTCGAGCCCGAGTTCTGGCTGCGCGAGATCGAACGGATGAGCACAGCCACACTCGCGGAGGTGAACGCGGTCGCCGAGCGCTACCTCACGGTCGAGAACTTCACCGTCGTCGTCCTGGCCGACTTCCGCGAGCACCCGTTGCCCGAGCCGAGCCTCTAGCCCGCGAGCCATCCTCCGCAGGTCCGGTGCGACGGGCGCCCACTCGCCGGTAGGACTCCGTTGACGCGGATGAGGTCGGCGAGGCTCGGTCCGATCTTGGGCGCCTCTTCGCGCCAGACCGCGATGCGCCAGCCGGCGGTCGCCTCGACCAGCTCGAAGGTCATCCGACCTTCGCGGCTCGAGATGGTGGTGCCTCCGGGGCGAGGGCCGGTCACGGTCGAGTCGGCATCGACCAGGTAGTGCTGGCCGATCAGGTGGACCTCGCAGAAGGCGCGGCGTTCGCGCTCGATCTCGAAGTAGCGCGGGGCGCCGATGTCCCACTGGCATTCGACCCGAGAAACGCGCTCGTCGGCGCACCAATTCGTGAGCGCGTCCGTCACGACTTCCTCCGTCCATGGTCCCTCGTCGCCACAGGGGATGAAGCGGAAGTTCTGGTCGAAGCAGGCACGCGCACGCGGCACGTCCATCGCCGAGAGCGCCGCGGCGAGGTTCCAGACGCAGTCGCCCGGCGCTGCCGCCTCGCGGTAGTGAAAGGGCGTGAGCTCGAGCTCCACCTTCGCCGCGCGATGCCGGCGGTCCCTCGCCTCGAGCGCCACCCGCTGGGTTCCTTCCGCGAGCGCGTCGGCCGATAGGGTCGCTCCGCCGATCGGTTGCGCGAGGAGCTCGGTCAGCCATCGAAAGGCGGTGGCGTCGAGCGGTCCGTCCTCCGGATCGAGCGCGCTCGCGGTGAGCAGCGCCCCGCGTCCCTGTTCGATCCAAAGCGCTCGGCCCGGCAGCTTGACCCACGCACGGGGCGCGGCATCCGGTTCGACGTGCACCCGGATCGACGCGGAGTCGCTCGCCGCTTCGCCCAGATGAAAGGCGCGAGCCGAGAGGACGCGATCCCGCGCCTCGCCCGATTCCGGCGCTTCCCACGCCAACGACCACGGCGCACCTCGTGCCGCGCCGACCGGCTGGCCGTCGAGGTAGAAGCGCACCTCGTCGGCCGAGGCGTTCGGCGGCAGCGCCACCTCGAGCGGCACGGTCCCGCCGACCGCCTCCGCCGCGCGCGGGCTGAGCCACGAGGGGGACCAGGTGGCGCTCGGCTTCGAAGGCGGCTCCGCACGACGCCCGCAGCCGTTCATCATGATCAGCGCGAAGAGCAGCCCCGCCAGGGCGAGGACCAGGGCATAGCTCGTGGCGCGCACATCGACCGCACGGACTCGACGCATTCTGTCCTCCTTTCGACGCCGATAGGAGGGGGAGCGTGATCCGTGCCAAAACGAAAGCGGTCCCCGCCGCGCGAGGCGACGGGGACCGCGATGCGGAAGCTTGCGAGTACGACCTAGTGCTGGATCACGAGCTTCTGCGTGATGCTGGTGCCCTTCGCGTCCAAGCGCGCGAAGTAGACGCCGGCCGGCAGGGTCGACACGTTCACCTCGGCGTTCTCCACCGTGGCGTACATGAAGCCTTCCTTGACCGGCAGCACCTTGCGCCCGTTGGCGTCGAAGATACCGACGGTGTAGTTGCCCGCCTCACGCATACCGAAGTGCAGCGTCGTCTTGTCGCTCGCCGGGTTGCCGAAGACCTTGAGCATGAGCGGTGACAGCGGCTTCGTCTCGCCGACCGCGCTCGGGCCGAGGTTCGAGATGTCGACTTCCCAGAAGCCGCGGCCGTGGGTCGAGATGCGGATGAAGTTCTCCGCCGCGTTGATCCGGATGTCGGAGCAGACGACACGCGGCAGGCCGTTGTTGAACGGCTGCCAGGTGGCCGCGCCGTCGAAGGAGACGTACACGCCGAGGTCCGAGGTCACGAAAACCCAGCCCGGGTGATCCGGGTGGATCTCGATCGCGTTGATCGGCTCCTCCGGCAGGCCGGCGTCGACCGCGAACCAACTCGCGCCCTGATCGGTCGACTTGTTCACCTGGTGCAAGGAGGTCGAGTTGAAGGTCGAGAGGGTGACGTAGATGATGTTGGCGTCCGACGGATCGAAGGCGACATCGCTGAAGGTGTTGCCGCTGGCCAGGCCGTTCGTCTTATCGGTCCAAGTCACGCCGTGGTCGGTCGAGAGATAGACCTTCGTCGCCTGCAGACAGACCATCACGTTCGTGTCGACCGGCGACTGCGCGATCGAGCGGCTCTCGCCGGTGGGGGCGAAGCCCGCGACCGGCGTCCAGCTGTTCATCTGATTCGTGGTGCGATAGAGCTCGTTGTTGTGCCCGGCCCAGAGCCAGTTGTGATCCGCGAGGTCGAGCCAGGTCGGCGTCTCCCACGGACCGCTGTCGGTCGCGATCCCTGAGCCCTTGATCAACCAGGTGCCGTTGTTCGTCGTGCGGTAGTGGCGGCCGTAGTAGAGCTCTCCGTAGAGCGTGTTCGGCTGGACCGGATCGGCCTCGCACTGGAAGCCGTCGCCGCCGAGATCGTTCGACCAGTTGAGGGTGCCGTCGTACTGCCAGGTGCCGTTGTCCTGGAGCCCGCCGAGCGCGCGCGTCGGTTGGGCCAACGACGACGCCATGGCGTAGAACTGCGTGGTCACGAGGCCGGCGTTCTTGCTGGTGAAGGTCTGCCCGGCGTTCGTGCTCTTCCACACGCCACCGTCCGAGCCGACCCAGAAGACGTTGGGATCGCTCGGCGCCCACGCCGTCGCGTGATGGTCGACGTGGATCGAGCCCGACCAGTTGGAGAAGCTTGCCCCGCTGTTGGTTGAGCGATAGAACTCGACGCCGCCGGAGAAGACGGTGGTCGTGTTCGATTGCGCGACGTCGACCGAAAAGTTGTACCAACCCTGACTCCCGAAGTGGCTGCCGGTGAAGACGAGGTTCCAGGCCAGCCCGCCATCGGTAGACTTATAGATCTTCATCACGCTGCCGGTGGTGTTCATCGACCAGTAGATGGTGTTGGGATCGGCGTCGGAGAGGGCGAAGCGGTTCTGGTTGACCGGCGTGATGCCGGTCGAGGTCACCGTCCAGTTCGCGCCGTCATCGGTCGAAACGTAGAAGCCGTAGCCCGACCAGGCGCGCGAGGTCGCGAACCAGGTGTTGGTGCTGCCGCGCTTCATCTCGACGTCGTGCCACGTCCCAAGGTTGTAGAGCTGCGTGAAGGTGGCGCCCTGGTCGGTCGACCGCCAGAGTCCAGGACCCGCAGCAATGAGCACACCGCTCGTCGGGTTGTACTCGAGCTCGTAGAAGGACGGGGCGTTGTTGATCGCATAGGAGAGGCCGGTCGGATTCCAGCTCAGGCCGGCGTCGGTCGAGACGAGCACGCCGGTGCCGCCGACCGCGTCGACGTTGCCCCAGCCTTCACCGGTGCCGATCCAGATCCGATTCGGGTTACCGCGGTCGATCTCGATGCAGGAGACCGCCATGGTCGGAAGGGTGTCGCCGAGCGGCACCCAGGTGTTGCCTCCGTCGGTCGTCTTCCAGATACCGGCGCTGGCGAAGCCGGCGTAGACGATGTCCGGGTTGGTCGGGTGGACCGCGATCGCGAGGCAGCGGCCGGCCAGGTTCGTCGGGCCGATGCTGAACCAGGTCTCGCCCGAGCGGCCCTGCGTCTCTTCCATGTCGAGCAGCTGCTCATAGGCCTTCCAACGGACCCCGGCGGGCATGTTGCCGCCGGTCTCCGCGAGGTTGGGGAAGCGGCGGTTCACGAAGTCCTTGTAACGATTGAACGGCATGAAGCCGTCGCCCTCGTTTTCCTCGTTCTCGCCGACCACGGAGGCGTCGCGCGGGTGCTCCTGGAAGTACTGCGTCCAGTAGTTGAGGAAGTCTTGGGTGGTCTCGTGGGTCTCGGCCTGGACGGGCCGTGTCCCCCAACAGAGTCCGAGGACGGCCAGCGCAATCAGGGAATGGCGGGCATCGCGCATGGATTGAGGCTCTCCTTCATGTTGAGCGGTTGGCTTTCCTCACCACAGGGACTCCAGGTCGGCGCCGGGCTCAGGCGAGGCTTGAAATATTGTAGAGGTTCCGGTTTACCGAAAACAGCTTGGAATCTCAGCCGGGACTAACCCCGCCGGAAGAGCTCCCCGATCGAGGACCCCTCATGGATGCGGGTGATCGCCGCGGCCAGCATCGGGGCGAGCGAGCAGACCTTGACCTTTGGGTGCCGCTTTTCGGCCGTCATGGGGAGGGAATCGGTGATCCAGAGCTCGCGGATCTCGGGCCGGTCGAGGCGCTCGAGCGCGCTGGGCGTAAGCACCCCGTGGGTGATCGCCAGATAGATCTCGGGCTTCGCCCCCGCCTGGAGCAGGGCGCCGAGCTGATCGAGCACGCTCCCGCCCGCGATGATGTCGTCGATCACGATCGGCACCTTGTCCCGGATCTCGCCCACGACGTGCGTGGTCTCGGTGCGGGTGAAGCCGAGCCTCCGCTTGTGCATGAGGACGAGCGGCAGGCCGAGCACCTCGGCGTACTTTCCGGCCATCTTCACGCGGCCTTCGTCCGGCGCGACGATCGCCGCGTTCCGCCAACGCTTGCCGCGGAAGCGCTCGGCCAGCACATCGACCGCGCTCAGAGGATCGACCGGGATGTTGAAGAAGCCCTGGATCGCCGGTGCGTGGATGTCGACGTAGATCACGCGCGTGGTGCCGAGCGCCTCGAGCGTTTCCGCCACCACCTTGGCGCTGATCGCCTCGCGGCCGCGCGCCATCCGCTCCTGCCGCGCATAGGGAAAATAGGGGATGACCGCGGTGATCGAGTGCGCCGACGCGCGACGAAAGGCATCGACGTAGAGCAGGAGCTCCATCA
>CAZZAH010000178.1:0-8158 GCA_964652115.1 uncultured bacterium
CTGCTTGAAGACGAACGAGTGGTTTTCAAAGGCCGGCAGGTCGGAAAATTGCCCATAGTTCCGATACGACAATTCCTGGAAGCCCAGCAGCTTCATGTGACCGCGAAGGTCTACGTCGGTGATGCCCCACTGGAACACGTTGTGGATGTCCTTCCACGGCTTCATATAGGTAGGGTGGATCTCATCCGGATGGGCATAGATGTATTCGTACGTCTCGTCCCGGCCCTTCGGGGCAAGCTCACGATACTGTTCCAACGGCAGTGAGGTCAGACGAATCGTCTGCTCTGAGCGGATGTACTGCTGATTGAAGATCACGATGCACTTTACCTGCTTCGCGTACGCCGTCAGCACCTCGGACCACGACGGATTGGCCTGGTGAAGCAGCACGTCGAAGAAGAAGGCCACGTCGATGTCGCCCAGCTGGGAGATGACGGCTTTCTGGGTGAAATCACCGTCTATGATCTGTATCGGCCGGCCATTTGAAAGCAATTGCCTGACCTTCGGTGATACGTTCGTGTCGACCAACACACCGCGCTGCAAGTGAAAACGCTTCACCGCGTAGTCCGTATATGCTCCGTCCACCTTCCACACTCCACCCAGGTCGGCGACGGATCGGGCATCGGGATATAGATGACCAAAGACCAGATCGATCAGGCGCAGTTTATCCGTATCCACGTAGATGTTGTATCCCTGGAGGAGACTCGGAGCGTTATGAATGAGCTTGCGCAGCCTACGAATGTCGACTCTCACCTAGTTCCTCTCGTTCTGCTCGCAAAAAATCGAAAGAGATTACACCGCTAATTAACCTAACACCGACCTGAGGTTGCTGCCCAGCCCCGAGACCACGAAGAGGTCGGGGTGGTGGGGCTCTCATCCTCCGACGGAGGCGCGAAGGTCAGATCTCCGCCGTGGCGTCGCCCGTTTCCGCTCGGGTATCTTCTCCGGTCGTTTCGTAACCCATCACCGGAGGTTCCGATGAGCTCCCCCTTCGATCGTGCGTCGCTCTTGGCACTCGGCCTTCGCGGCTTCGTGATTCTGCCCGGAGACGCCGGATATGACGCCTCGCGCTCGGTCTGGAACGGAATGATCGACCGCCGCCCCGCGGCGATCCTGCGATGCGTGGGAACGGCGGACATCATGGCGGCGGTTCGCTATGCGCGCGCGAATCAACTCGAGATCTCGATCAAAGGCGGGGGACACAACATCGCGGGGCTTGCGGTCTCGGATGGATCCTTGCTGCTCGATCTCTCCTCGATGCGCGGCGTGGTGGTCGACCCGAGCGCGCGGCGGGCGCAGGTCCAACCGGGCTGTCTCCTCGGCGACCTCGATCGCGAAACACAGCTTCACGGGCTCGCCGCGGTCATGGGCTTCGTCTCGAACACCGGGGTCGCGGGGCTCACGCTCGGCGGCGGTTTCGGCTACCTCACACGGCGCTTCGGTTGGTCGAGCGATCATCTGCGCTCGGTCGATCTCGTGACCGCGGAGGGCGAGCTCGTGCGCGTGAGCGAGGACGAGCATCCCGACCTCTTCTGGGCTCTGCGCGGCGGCGGCGGCAACTTCGGCGTGGTGACGCGATTCGAATACGACCTTCACCCGGTCGGGCCGGAGATCGTGGGCGGATTGATCGCTTGGTCCGCCGACCAGGCCCCCGAGGTCTTGGCGATGTATCGCGAGCTGATGGCCTCGGCGGAACCCGAGCTCACGATCACCGGCGTACTTCGCGTCGCACCGCCGGTGCCCTGGTTGCCGCAGGAGTTGCATGGAAGGCCGATGGTCGGACTTCTCGTCTGCCACACCGGTCCGGTCGAGGAAGCGGAGGCCCGCCTCGCGCCGATCAAACGCTTCGGCAAGCCGGCCGGCGACGTGGTCACGCGGCGGAGCTACGTGTCGATCCAGAGCCTGCTCGACGCCACGCAGCCCAACGGGAGGCGTTACTACTGGAAGTCGGAGTACCTCCCCAGCATCGATCAGAGCTTCCTCGACCAGGGGATCGAGTGCATGAGGGAGATCGCGTCGCCCTATTCAGCGCTCCTCATCTTCCCGATCGATGGGCCGCTCAACCGGCTCGACGACGCGCACTCCGCGGTCGGCAATCGCGACGCGCACGCGGTCTTCAATCTCGCGGGCGCATGGGACGATCCTCTAGAGGACGCGAAGCAGATCGCGTGGGTGCGCGAGCAGTGGCGCGCGCTTCGTCCCTTCTCGACCGGCGGCACCTACGTCAACTTCCTGAACGAGGACGATGGACAAGATCGCCTGCGCGCCGCATACGGGAAGAATCACGCGCGGCTCGCCGAGGTGAAGCGCGCGTGGGATCCGACCAACATGTTCCGGAGAAACCAGAATATCGCGCCGTGATCGCGCTTTCCGGCAGGCGAACTCCTTGCCGCCCCCGGGGAAGAACTTGCCGCTGATCGCACTCGCCCTCCGGCGCGCGCCTGACCGCGCGCGCTGACCCTCCTCTCCAAACCGCACGCGAGCAACCGCTTCGACGCTCGCACCTCGCGCGCTCCGCACTTGGCATCGCCATTACTTGTCCGGCCGCGACCCAATGGGTCCGGGTGACCGGGAGCGGGGAGAGCAATCCCCTCGCTCCCGGCCCTGTGGCTTGGCCGCCTCGGCCCCAAGGATGAGCAAGGACGAAGGACGAGGCGCGGAGATGCGCCGCATGTGCGGCGAGGAAGCAAGGAGCAGCGGATGATCCAGAACATTCTCTTCGGAGGGCGTGGCTGGCAGGAGGCGAAGGGCGCGCTCGATGCGTCCACCGAACGCCAGCGGGTCATCGCGTCGAACATCGCCAACGCCCAAACTCCCGGATACCAATCACGCGAGGTCGCCTTCGAGGAGTTCCTGCAGGAAGCGGGAACGACCTCGAAGCTCCGACTCTCGCATACCGCTCCCGGTCACATGGATGGTGCGAAGCCGGCGGTGCCGCAAGGCGTCACGCGCGTTCGCCCCGAAGAGATCGACGGCAGCGGCGCCAACAACGTTTCCATCGAGCGCGAGACGACCGAGATGGCGGAGAACTCGCTCCACTTCTCGGCCCTCTCGTCGTTCCTCGCGAACAAGTACCGCGCGATCCGCGACGCCATTCGTCCGGGCGCCTAAGGAGGTAACGACGCATGAAGGTGAGCTACCTCTCGGGCATGGACGTGTCGACCGCGGGCCTGATCGCGCAGCGGCAGGTGATGAACGTCACGGCCGAGAACCTCGCCAACATCAACACGACGAAGACCGAGAGCGGCGATCCCTATCGCCGTCAGGTGGCGAGCCTCGCGGCCGAGCCGCTTCCCGGGCAGATCTCCGCTTCGCCCCTGCCGGTGCGAGCGATCGAGCTCGAGACGACGAACGCGAATCACATGCAACCGCCCGGCCTCGTGCCGCTCTCGAAGGACGCGCCGGTCGGCGTGAGCGCCAAGGTGTCGGAGGACAGCTCCGAGTTTCCGTCGGTCTACGACCCGGGTCATCCCGACGCCGGACCGGACGGCATGGTGCGGATGCCGAACGTCGACTTAGCGACCGAGATGGTGACGATGCTCGCCGCCTCGCGTGCTTATGAGGCGAACGTGGCCGCACTGCAGACGGCGCGAAAGATGGCGGAAGGGGCCTTGAGCCTCGCGCGCTAGCGCGTGAAGGGGGAGACGCATGTCGGGCGGAATCGGCGGGGTGGGCGGCATTCGGATGCCGCAGGAAATTCCCGGGATGAAGGAGGCGACCGGCGCGCTCGACAGCGCATCGGGCCTCGCGCCTAACGCGGGCACGCAAGCGACCGGCGCGCCGGGCGGCGTGAACGCGACCAACTTCAGCGATTCGATGAAGGATCTCTTGGGCGGGGTGAACGACCTCGCCCTGCGCTCGGATCAGGTCTTTCAGTCCTTCGTGCGCGGCGAGGTCAAGGACCTCCATCAGGTCGCGCTCGCGCAGCAGGAGGCTGGGATCGCGGTCCGACTGGTAGCCGAGATGCGGGACAAGCTGATCGGCGCCTACCAGGAAGTCATGCGGATGCAGATGTAACGGTGCGGACGAGGGGCTAACGCACAATGGACGTGATGGGACGTGTGGCCGCCTTCTGGCGGAAGCTCGCGCCGAACCAGCGAATCCTCTTTGGAGCGCTCGGGGCCGGGCTCGTTCTCATGCTCGGGCTTCTGCTCAACTGGGCGGCGCAGCCGGAGTATGGCGTGCTCTTCGCCAACCTCGAGCCGAGCGACGGCTCCTCCATCCTCGATCGTCTTCGCACCGACAAGGTGCCCTATCAGGTCAAAGACGGCGGACGCACCATCCTCGTTCCGCAGAGCAAGGTCTACGAAACGCGCCTCTCGCTCGCGGGCGCGGGTCTGCCCGGATCGGGCACCGGCTATGAGCTCCTCGACACGAACAAGCTTGGCTGGACCGACTTCGTGCAGAAGCTCCAGTACCACCGCGCGCTCGAAGGCGAGATCGCGCGAACGATCCAGACGCTCGAGGAGGTCTCGGCCGCGCGCGTTCACCTCGTGATGCCGGAGCCGAGCCTCTTCGCGGCGGAGGAGAAGCCGACCACCGCGTCGGTCGTGCTCCGCATGAAGCCGGGCGCGCGTCTCGCGCCGACGCAGGTGCGGGGCATCATCCACCTCGTTTCATCCGCGGTCGAAGGGCTCACGCCGGACAACGTGACGCTGCTCGACGTGCTCGGGAATCTCCTCTCGCAGCCGCACCAGGATCCCTTGGTCGGCGCGACCTCGGATCAGATCGCCCTCGTGCGCGGGATGGAAGAGCAGCTGACCTCCAAGGTGCAGACCTTGCTCGAGACGGTGCTCGGTCCGGGCAAGTCGGCGGTGCGGATCGCGGCCGAGATGAGCTTCGAGAAGAAGGAGTCGACCACCGAGCAATTCGACGCGGACAACCCGGTCGTTCGCTCGGAAGAGAAGACGACGCAGGCCGGTTCCGACGGCGCCAGGACCGAGTCGGCCACCACCAACTACGAGATCTCGAAGAAGACCGAGCACGTGTCGAGCCCGACCGGCGTGATCAAGCGGCTCACCGCCTCCGTCTTCGTCGATGGGACCTACAAGGACGCGGGCAAGGGGAAGCGCGACTACGTGCCGCGCACGACCGAAGACCTCAGGAAGTACGAGAACATCATCAAGACCGCGATCGGCTTCGATGCCACGCGCGGCGATCTCCTGACGGTCGAGAACGTCGCCTTCGACACCTCGCTCCTCGATCGCGAGCGGAAGGAGATGGAGAAGAGCGAGAAGATGCAGCTCTTCATGCAGCTGGGCGGCAAGCTCGGCTCGCTTCTCCTGGTGCTCGCGCTGCTCCTGTTCCTGGTTCGCTTGATGCGCCGCATGCAAACGAGCGCCGCGCCGAGCGGGCGCACGGTCGACATCACGGTAGGAGGCGGACCGACGGGCTTGATCGAATCCGGGCCTCACCCCCCAAGCGAGTACGGGCTCATCCAGGAGAAGCTGCAGTCGCTCGCCAAGGAAAAGCCCGAAGACCTCTCACGCTTGATCCGCATCTGGCTGCGGGAATCGATGTAGGACGCCATGGCGCAGAGCTCAAAAGCAGCCTACATGAAGGGTCCGCAGAAGGCGGCCCTCGTCATCGTGGCGATGGGGAGCGAGGCCGCCTCGCGTCTCTTCCGCACGCTCCATCCGGAAGAGGTCGAGCGCCTCACGATGGAGGTCGCCAACCTCGGCGAGATTCCGGGCGAGGTGCGCGACACCATCATGCGTGAGTTCGACGACATGATGCTGGCTCAGACTTACCTCACCGCGGGTGGCCCCGACGTCGCGCGCGAGATCCTGGTCAAGGCGCTGGGCAACGACCGCGCCGAGGAGGTGCTGGAGAAGATCCAGCTCACCGCCGCGGGCGAGATGTTCCAGATGAACATGCTGAACGAGGTCGACTCGAACCAGCTCCTCTCCTTCATCCAGGGCGAGCATCCGCAGACCATCGCGTTGATCCTGGTGCAGCTCAAGAGCTCGCAGTCGGCCAAGGTGCTCTCGCTCCTGCCGCCGGAGATTCAGCCCGACGTCATCTCGCGCATCGCGACGATGGAGCAGATCTCGCCCGAGATGATTCGCGAGATCGAGGCGGTGCTCGAGCAGAACCTCGCCGGCATGGTGAAGGCGACGAAGCGGCGTTTGGGCGGCGTGCCGGCGGTGGCCGAGATGCTGAACCAGGTCGACCGCTCGACCGAGAAGAACATCATCGGCGTGATCGAGGGCTCGAATCCGGAGCTCGCGGTCCAGATCCGAAACCTCATGTTCGTCTTCGACGACATCATCATGTTCGAGGACAAGGAAATTCAGCGGATCTTGAAGGAGGTCGACTCGCGTGATTTGGCGCTCGCGCTCAAGATCGCGAACGAGGAGCTGAAGCAGAAGATCTTCCGCAACCTGTCGCAGCGCGCGGCGGAGATGCTGAAAGACGAGCTCGAGTTCTTAGGTCCCGTGCCGCTTCGGAACGTCGAGGAGTGCCAGCGGAAGATCGTCGACGCGGTCAGGCGCCTGGATGAGTCGGGCGAGATCCACCTCGGCCGCGGCGATCAGGGTGACCAGCTTGTCTAGCCTCATCCGCAATCCTCGGCTGGCGGAGCAGATCTTCCTCCTCCTCGATCGCGAGGAGGAGGCGAGGCAGCACGCTCAGCCGATCATCCAGGGCTACACCGAGGAAGAGCTCCAGGCCGCGCGGGCCGAGAGCTTCCGCGACGGATCGGAGGCGGCGTGGCGGGAAATCGCGCCGCTCAAGGCGGAGCTCGAGGAAGAGACGCGGCGTGCGGTCGCGTCGCTCGTCTCGCTCGCGCGGGACCTCGATCAAGAGCTCGCCGGCATCTTCAAGCACAGCGCACAGCAGGTCGCGCACTTCGCCTTCGAGATCGCGCGGGTGGTGGTCCGCCACGAGATCGCCGCTTCGCCCGAGACGATCGTGCCTTTGGTAAGGGAGACGCTCGAGCGCGCGGCCGCGGCTGAGCGCATCCTCGTTCGGGTTTCGCCGCGAGATCACGCCTTCCTGAAGCAGGACCCGATGCTCCTGGCCGAGGCCACTTCCTTCGCAAGCCTGAAGCTCCGTCCCGATTCGAACGTCGAGGACGGCGGCTGCGTGGTCGAGTCGGAGCAGGGGAACTGGGACGCGCGCATCGAGACGCAGCTCACGCGCCTCGGCAACGCCTTGAACGAAGCTCGCGCCGCGGCGCTCGCGGTGGAAGAGCGGTCGTCGTCATCGGACGAGCTCGAGGAGGCGGCATGAAACCCGTCGTCGAGCGCCTGATCGATGCGCAGCGCGCCTGCCTCGGCACGGTCGAGCTCTCGCGACCGACCGGCACCGTGGTCAAGCTCGCGGGACCCTTGGTCGAATCGAACGGGCCGCCCGCCGCGGTGGGCGAGCTCTGTCCCATCACCTCACCCGGCTCGCGCGAGCCGATCCTGGCCGAGGTGGTCGGATTCCGCGGACATCGCCTGCTCCTCATGGCCTATGGCTCGATGGATGGACTTCGCGCCGGCGCCGAGGTGCTCGCGACCGGTGCGCCGCTCAGTGTTCCCGTCGGCGACTCGCTCTTAGGCCGCGTCATCGATGGTCTCGGCGTTCCGCTCGACGACAAGGGCTCGCTCGACGGCGCGCCTCGCGCCTCGATCTCGGTCGCGCCGCCCCATCCGCTCAAGCGCGAGCGGGTGAAGGAAACGCTCGGCACCGGCATCCGCTCGATCGACTCGATGCTGACGGTCGGACGCGGGCAGCGGCTCGGCATCTTCGCCGGAAGCGGCGTGGGGAAGTCGGTTCTTCTCGGCACCATCGCGCGACGCACCGAAGCCGAGGTGAGCGTGGTCGCGCTGGTGGGCGAGCGTGGCCGCGAGGTGAAGGAATTCTTGGAGCGCGATCTGACCGAGGAAGGACTGCGCCGTTCGGTGGTGGTGGTCGCGACCTCCGATCAACCGCCGCTCCTTCGCGTGAAGGCGGCGTTGGTCGCGACGCGCATCGCTGAAGCGTTCCGCGAGGAAGGGAAGCACGTCCTTCTGCTGATGGATTCGCTCACCCGCTTCGCCATGGCGCAGCGCGAGGTGGGCCTTCTGGCGGGCGAGCCGCCGACCACCAAGGGATACACGCCGTCGGTCTTCGCACTTTTGCCGCAGCTGCTCGAGCGCGCGGGCACGGCCGAGCGCGGCTCGGTCACCGGCCT